>NZ_JBEXDZ010000151.1:0-23193 GCF_040606085.1 Streptomyces sp. NPDC005485
TCGGCGACCACTGTCCAGGCGTAGCGCCGCGCATCCGGCAGCGGCAGCCACACGAAGGCCACGTCCACGGCGCCGTCCGCGAGGCCCGCCGTCGGGTCCTCCCAGCTCACCTGTTTCAGCCGGACTGTGGCCTCCGGGTAGGCCGATGTGAAGCGGGAGCGGATGGCGGGCAGCAGGCCGCCGCGGCCCGGGCTCGTACTCATGCCCACCACGAGCGTGCTGCGCTGCGCCGCCCTGGCCCGCTCCACCGCCGCCGCGCCCTCCTCCCAGGCGGCGAGCACGCGCCGGGCGTGCGGCAGCAGTTCGGCGCCCGCCGACGTCAACTCCACGCCGTGCCGGTCACGGTGGAACAGCTCCACGCCCAACTGGCGCTCCAGAGCCCTGATCTGCTTGCTCAGCGCGGGCTGCGACACGTACAGCCGCTCTGCCGCGCGGGTGAAGTGCAGTTCGTCGGCGACGGCGACGAAGTAGCGCAGGTCCCGTCCGTGTACGTCCGTGGTCATGCCTATCGGTTATCACCCTGGGTCTTGGACGGGCAACCACCCCCGGCAGCAGAGTGGTTCGCAGGGAACGAACGGTTGACGAACGCCGGTGAAGAGCCGGTGTACGAGGAGTGGTCATGAACAAGGTATGGCTGGTCACCGGTGCGAGCAGCGGTTTCGGGCGGGCCATCGCCGAGGCGGCGGTCGCCGCCGGTGACGTGGTCGTCGGTGCTGCCCGGCGGCCCGAGGCGCTGGGTGACCTGGTGGCCGCCCACCCCGACCAGGTGGAGGCGCTGCGGCTGGACGTCACCGACACGGCCGCCGCCGAGACGGCGGTGCGGGATGTGGTGGAGCGGCACGGGCGGATCGACGTCCTGGTCAACAACGCGGGCCGCACCCACGTCGGCGCCTTCGAGGAGACCACCGACGCGGAGCTGCGCGACCTGTTCGACCTGCATGTGCTCGGGCCCGCCGCCCTGACCCGTGCCGTGCTTCCGCACATGAGGGAGCGCCGGTCGGGCGCGATCGTGCAGATGAGCAGTATGGGCGGGCAGATGTCCTTCGCCGGCTTCTCCGCCTACAGCGGCACCAAGTTCGCGCTGGAGGGCATGACGGAGGCCCTGGCGGACGAGGTGAAGGACTTCGGCATCAAGGTGCTGATCGTCGAGCCGGGTGGGTTCCGCACCTCGTTGTTCGAGACCGGCAGGGCGGGGGTCAGTGCGGACAGCGGTGTGTATGCCAAGGTCAGCGCGACCCGCGGGTTCCTCTCCGGTGGCGACGGCAGCCAGCCGGGCGACCCGGCGAAGGCGGCGGCGCTCATCCTCGCCGCGCTCGACGCCGACCGCACGCCGTTGCGGCTGCCGCTGGGCGACGACGGCGTGTCCGCGGTTCTCGGCCACCTCGACGAGGTCCGCGAGGACGTCGCCGTCTGGGAGAAGCGGGCCAGGGACACCGCGTTCGACGTCTGACGGGGACGGCACCGGACAAAGGGCTGTGCGCCTTGCGGGCACAGCCCTTCCCGCTGCGGTCAGGCGAGCGGAGTCACCGTGACCTGGTCGATGACCGGTGCGTACGCGGAGCGCTGCTGGAACGCGTTGGAGGTGTCGCCGTCGAAGTCGGGCAGCTCGTCGGCGGTGAAGGTGAGGGTGTTGGGTCCCTTCCGCAGGGTGACCGGGACGGTGAGGTCCCAGAAGTTGTTGAAGTGGAAGGTGGTGGGGAACAGGACGCGCTGCGCCGCGGCCCCGTCGACGGAGAGGTCGACATGGCGGCAGACCGGGTCCGGGTTGTAGTGGGTGGCGGGCGGTTGCTCGCCGTTGGAGTAGCGCAGGGTCAGGGCGTGGCGGCCGCTGTGCGCCGCCGTGACCGTGAGGGTGAGGGCGTTGGCGGTGCCCTTGCCGATGCCGTCGACCGCCCTGCCGCCGGTGGCGAAGGAGTAGGCGTCCGTGACCTGCGCGGTGCCGGTGAGCGTGCCGTTCTCGGCGGGGTACACCGTCGGCTTCAGCAGTCCTGCAGCCGGCCCGACTCGCAGCCGGTCCAGCACGAGCCCCGCCGGGCCGGCCGTCACCGTGACCTTGTTGATGCCTCCGGCCAGGAAGAGCGGAACCCCGCCTCGCACGACGGCCCCCACGGCCTCGCCGTTGACCGTCAACACACCGTCTCCCAGGCCGAGTTGATCAACCGTCAGCGTCACCTCGCCGTCGGTGTGGGCGTGCACCCAGAAGGTGGCGCTGCCGCCCTGCGGAAGCACGACCGCGCCCGGCCCGGACGCTCCCCGGTGCGCGTAGTCGACACGGGCGCCGTCACGCAACGCCGCGTACTCCGCCTCGTACGGCGCAGGCGCCGTCACGTGCTCGTCCCGCAGGGTCAGGTCGATCCTGTCGATGAGCGCGTCGCCCCGGGTGACGCCGAGTTCGGGGTCCTGGGCGGCGAGCGTGATCGTGTGGGGCCCCGCGGTCAGTTCGACGCGGGTGTCGGTGTGTCCCCAGACCACCGGCTTGTAGCCGAGCGGCAGCCTCAGCTCCTGGGGCTGCTTGCCGTCGACGCGCAGGAACACGTTGGTGGGGCCCTGCTCCTTCACCAGGTCGTGGAGGTTCCAGGAGTTCGCGAAGACGCTCAGGTCGTACGTGCCCTGCTGCGGCGCCTCGACGGAGAACGCGAGCACGCCGTCGGAGCCGGTACGCAGACCGCCCACGTGGTAGGTGCCGGAGGTGGCGAACTTCTCCACGTCCGAGGGCGACCCCTCCGGGCCGTTCCTGGAGTAGCCGCTCCCGGTGTAGGTGGCGTCCTCCGCCGCGTACGTCCGGCGCCGGCCGGCCGAGGGCGGTGCGCAGAGCGCGCCGTTGCCGCCCGGCGACAGGACGACCTGGTACGCCGACATCGCGTCGAGACCGGTCAGGGACAGCGTCACTCGGCCGCCCTCGACGGGGAGTTCACCCTCCTTGAGTCTCAACGGCTGGGCGCAGGCGCCGATCTGGCCGGTCCAGGGGATCTCCTGGACGGCGAAGTGCACGGTGGTCCCGAACACGTCCGGCGCGATGTTCGAGAAGAGGATGTCGGCGGCACCGCTCTTTCCCCCGAACAGTGTCCGGGACTGGCGCTTGTCGGTGTCGAGCGTGGCGACGCCCTGCAGCGTGTACTGCTCGTTGGGGTGGGGTGCGGTGACCTGGACCGTGTCCCCGGTCATCTGCCCGTAGGCGTTGAACAGCCACCACTGGCCGTTGCCCTTGTTGGCCTCCGCCACCGAGTCGTTGAGGTTGCCGTCGATGTTCCAGTACGCCAGGTCGGCGTCGACCTTGCACTCCTCGAAGGCCGCGATCCACTGGACGACCTGGCCGGGGACCGACAAGTGGTAGTTGAAGGCGTACTCGTTGATGTTGATGGGCAGCGGTTCGAGGCCCAGGTCCTCTTCCATACGGCGGTACTTGGCGATGTTCGTGCGGATCGCGGAGGGCGTCGACAGCTCGTGCCACGTCATCACGTCGGGGAGGACGTCGTGGGCTTTGGCGAACTCCAGGAAGCCCCTGACCTCGTCGTACAGGACGCAGGTGTTGGGGCCGGCGATGCGCGCGCCGGGGTGGAGGTCCCTGATGAGGTGGTGGAGGTCCTTCCAGGCGGCGAAGTAGTGCTGCGGATCGGTGCGCCAGGAGACCTTGTCGTAGCTCCATTCCCCTTCGCCGAACATGTTCCCCTCGGGCTCGTTGAAGGGCACGTACACGACATGGGACGCGAGATCACCCATTGTCAGAACCTGCTTGACCTGCTTCTCGACCTTCGCCTTGTAGTCGGCGAGACGTTCCTCGCCCGTCGCGCCGGGCCATTGGTAGGGGAAGCCGCGGTAGATGTCGGTCATGTAGACGTAGACGTCCCGGCCACCCGCGGCCACGAAGGACGGCAGGATTTCGAGCGCGTCGGCGCCTGGATGCTGAGTGCCGTCCTGGGCCTTGGTCGACACCGTGCGGACGTACATGCCCTCGACGATGTTGCGACTGGGCACACCGTCGCCGTACAGACCGTAGAGCGTGCCGCTCGCTCCGCCGTGGAAGGCACCTGTACCGGTCCGCAGGTCGACGGCGAGTGTTTCCGTCCCGGCATCGGTCCCGGTCTCGATCCCGGTCTCGGAGTCGGCTGCCATGGCGTGGGGTCCTCTCGTCGGCGTGCGTCTCCGTGCGGGACATGCGCCACAATTGTTCGGGATTTCGTACGTTGACCGGAACATCGAACCGGCCTGCCCGAACGTAGGAGTGGCGCGCGTCCCGTGTCAACGGCCGGTGTCCACGAAGGCGGCGCGCGAGAGTTTTCGACGCTGTGGCCTGCAGGGGCCTCAGACGCGCGGCGTTCCCAGGCGGCCTTCCAGTTGGCTCAGCAACTCGCCCAGCAGAGCGGCGAGTTCACGCTGACGGCTGGGGTCGATGCCGGAGAGCACGGTGGTCTCGTAGGCGAGCTGGTCGGGAAGGATGCCGTCGACGAGGGTGCGGCCCGCGTCGGTCAGCCGGACGTGGGCGACCCGGCGGTCCCGGGTGTCGCCGCGGCGCTCGACCAGTCCGCGTTCGGTGAGCTGCTTGAGGCGCTTGGTGACCGCGGCGCCGGAGGAGAACGTCTCCCGCGCGATCTCGCTGGGCGTCAGCTCGTGTCCGGTGCGCCGCAGCGTGCCGAGGACGTCGAACTCGGGGCGGGTCAGTCCGGCGCGGCGCAGCGGAGCGTCCTCGGCCTGCTGAAGGAGCGCGGCACTGCGGTTGATGCGGCCGATGATCTCCATGGGCCCCGTGTCGATACCGGGGTGGACCGCCTGCCACTGGCGCACCACCGCGGCCACGGTGTCCCGCGGCGCCGCCGATGCCCCGTACCCCGGAGAGTCGGCCTCGCCGGCAGGCTTGCTCGCAGCCGCCGCCCGTTCCGCCGGAGCGTCCCCTGCCCCCGTCGCCGCCGTCGCCGCCCGCCCGTTCGCTGCCGTCATGCCTGTGCGCCCTCCAAGGAGTGCAGTCCCTGCCGTCGTACCGTCGCCGCGAGCGTACGGTGTCCGGCCTGCTCGGCCGTCATCACCCGCTCCTGCGGCAGGGCGCGTTGCCACCATTCGCCGGCCGCGGCGTCGGCGTCGGCGCGCAGGCCGACGAGCGCGGCTGCCAGGCCGCGCCGGGCGGACTCGAGCGCGGCGGAGTCGGGGCGCTCGACGCCGAGGAGCCGGGCGGCACGCTGGCGGGCCCTTTCCACTGTGTCGAGGGCGTGCTCGATGCGGTCACCGGCGCGGCGGTTGGTGACCGCCACGGCCGCGGCGAACCCGACCAACGCACCCACGAGGGTGTCCACGACACGGTCGGTCATCAGCGCGCCCTGCTGCTGGGCCTGCGCGAACTCGGTGATGAGCAGGGCCATGGGGGTCACACAGATGCTGCCGAGCCAGTAGTTGCGGCCGATCAGCGCCTCGGCGCCGAAGTTGAAGGCGAGGCAGCACAGCACCAGGGCCACCTGGCCCAGGTGGGCGATCGGGGCGATCGCGGCGAAGACGAGCACACCGACGAGGTTGCCGACGACCCGCTGGACTCCGCGGCTCCAGGTGAGGGTGACGTTCGCCTGATACAGGGAGGCCGCGGTGACGAGCGCCCAGTAGGGGCGGCCGACGCCGAGCGCGAGTGAGACGTATCCGGCGAGGGCGCAGCCGAGTGCGGTGCGCAGGGCGATGGGCGCCAGCGGGCCGAGCCGGCTCAGCAGCGGGCGCCCGGGGGTGTCGAGCTGGATCTCCACCCCGAGCAGTTCGTCGGCGGCGCTCTCCAGGTCGTCCGCGTGCGGGACCGGTCCGGTGCCGCACAGTTCGTCGGCCCAGGCGCGCAGCCGTTCGGGCCGGGTGTCGGCGGGCGCGGCGAGCGCGACCTCGGCGCGCACGACGAGACGTTCGAGGGCGCGCCGAGGTGCCGTGCGGGCGCCGGTGGACAGCAGCGACTGCCATGCGGCGTGGACGGCGGCGACCGCGGCGGCGCGGGTGCGAGCGGCCGCCTCACCGTTCCCCTCCACCTCCGTCGTCCCCTTCGCCCTCTTCGTCCTCATCGTCTCGACGTACGCGGCCGCGGCGCTCAGGGCGTGCGCGGTGGCGCGGCGCTCGGGCCCGTGCGGGCGGACGAGGCCCGGGGCCATGCCGACGATCCAGGCCCAGACGCCCGCCGCCGCGGCGAGCGCGAGATGGCCGGGGATCCGGCCGAGGCTCTGCGGCGCGAAGAGGGCGGCGGAGCTGATGAAGGTGAGGACGACATGCCCGGGCGGGCCGACGCGGGTGGCGTCGCACAGCGTCTTCTGCACGGCGGCCAGCAGGGCGCCCACGGTGACCAGGACGACGGTGTTCGTGGTGAGCGAGGCGGCGACCAGCGCGGCACCGAGACCGCCGAGCATGCC
Organism: Streptomyces sp. NPDC005485; assembly: GCF_040606085.1. Taxonomy (NCBI): domain Bacteria; kingdom Bacillati; phylum Actinomycetota; class Actinomycetes; order Kitasatosporales; family Streptomycetaceae; genus Streptomyces; species Streptomyces sp. NPDC005485. Next base: position 6,363 of record NZ_JBEXDZ010000151.1, read on the forward strand.
GAGCACGACCAGGGCCAGGGCGCGGGCCCGGGCGGCGTAGGGACGGTTGTGGGCATAGAGCGCGCACAGCGACCCGGCCATCGTGTACATCGCCAGGTCCAGACGCCCGAGCGCGAGGAGCGTCAGGTTCGGTGGTGCCGTCGAGGCGACCACGCTCAGCGCGGGCTTGAACCAGATGTCGGAGGGCCTGCCGACGCGGAGCACGCCGGCGAGCGGAAGCCGACGTACCGGCTGGGATCTGTGGGTCGCACTGCTCATACCTACAAGATTAGCATGTATTTTACTCGTAAAACATGCACTCCCGCCTGCGCTTCGATACCGCACGCTCCCCCGTGTACACCCTTGCGCTCGCGTGCGCACCAGACGCTCAGGGCATCTCTAGACCGACTGTCCGACCTCCCGGAAATCCACGGTCGAGATCGAGGCGTCACAACGTCGAGCGGAAAGCGGGAGGTACGCGGTGCACGGACCGGCTTCGCCCGGCTGGCTGCTCGTCGTGCTGTGCGCGGCGACCGGGGCCTACTGCCTGCTGCGGATGCGCAGCGGCGTCGAGGAACAGCGCCGTACCGCGGGCGGCGAGGCACTCATGGGTTTCGGCATGGCCGTGATGGCCGTTCCCGCCGCGGTCGCGGCGCCGCCGAGCTGGACCTGGCCGGCCTACGCGGCCGTGTTCGGCGCGGCCGCTCTGCGTGCCCTGTGGGCGGCCCGGACCGACCCGCACCATCTGCACCACCTCGTCGGTTCCCTCGCCATGGTCTACATGGCGGGCGTGATGGTCACCTCCCCCGGACACCACGGTCACGGCGGCTCGGGCGCGCCCCTGGCAACCGGACTGCTGCTGCTCTACTTCGCGGGATACGTGCTGCGGTCCGGAGTCCGGCTGCTGCCTCTCGCGACCGTGGCCGTCGGCGGAGGCACCCGCAACCTCGGCTGGGGCGATCGCCCGGAACTCGCGAGGGCTTGCCGGCTGTCGATGGGCATCGCGATGCTGGCGATGCTGGTCACGCTCTGACACCCGCTCCTGGCCGGCTCAAAGACCGACGGCCTCACGGAGCTTGGGCCCCGACGGTGAGCCGCTGTACGAAACCGTGGCGTACGTCACTTGCCCTCGCAGCCCGTATCCACCGGCGACGCCCCGCTCATAGGCTTCGACCATGATGGTCCCCGCGGCACTGCTGCTGCTCGGCGCGCTGACCGCCGTCGTCGCCCCGCGGCTGCTCGCCCTGGCCGACTGGCCGGACCGTGAGCCGGTGGTCGCGCTGTGGGTGTGGCAGTGCGTGGTGGCCGCCGTCCTGCTGTGCTGCGCCCTGTCGATGACCCTCAGCGCGGCCGAGGCCTGGGTGGCCGTGCGGGGACATGTGTTCGCTCGGGCACCGCGCGCGGTGGTGGAGGCCTACGCGCAGAGCACCGGCAGCCCCTGGGCCGCGACCACGGCTGTGGCGCTCGCGTGCGGCGGTGCCTGGAGCGGGGCGATGCTGGTCCGTGAGGTCGTACGGGCCCGGACGCGTCGTCGGCGGCGGCGCGCCGAACTCCTCGTACGCGCTCCGCTGTTGCCCGGCGAGGAACCGCGCAGCGACCGGCTGGTGGTCCTGGAGGGCGAGCGCCCCGATGCCTGGTGGCTGCCGGGAGCGGCGCCCCAACTCGTCATCACCACCGCTGCGTTGCGCCGTCTGAAGGGGCGCCAGTTGGATGCCGTACTGGCGCATGAGCAGGGGCACGCGCAGGCGCGCCACGACTGGCTGCTGCACTGCTCGGCCGCGCTGGCCAACGGCTTTCCGCAGGTGCCCGTGTTCGCCGCGTTCCGCGACCAGATGCACCGCCTGGTCGAACTCGCCGCCGACGACGTGGCGTCACGCCGCTTCGGCCGTCTCACGATCGCCCTCGCCCTGGTCGAACTGAACGAGGACCGCGGCGTGTTCGGCCCCTGTCCCACCCCCCAGGCGCACGTTCCGCAGCGTGTCAACCGTCTCCTGACTCCCCCGGACCGGCTCACGGCGGCGCGAAGGCTGCGCCTGACCGCCGCGGCCGCGCTGGTGCCGGTGGTTCCGGTCCTGGTGGCGTTCGTCCCGGGGCTGCGGGCGCTCGGCTGACGCGTCCCCTGAGGCCGAAGAGTGGTGTCCGGTGGTCCAGGGGTTGGCCTCCGGTCCCGGTCATCGGCGAGGATCACGGTATGCACCTCCCGCCCGTCGACTCACCGTCCAGCACTCCGGGCCCACGGGCTGCGACGTTCACCGTCGCGGTCCTCGCCGTGCCCTCGGTGCTGCTGCTGCTCCTGGTCGTGCTCTCATGGCGTCCCCTGCTCTCGCTCGACGGCGACATCGCGCGCACCACGCACCGCTGGGCGGTCGACAACCCCGGATTGACCCACGTATTCCGAATCCTGAGCGACTGGGTGTGGGATCCCTGGACGATGCGCGCGGTGTGCGCGGCAGCCATGGTCTGGCTGGTGTGGCGCCGATCGGCGTGGAGGACGGCCCTGTGGCTCGGGGCCACATGTGCGCTGGGCACACTGGTGCAGCAGGTGATGAAGGCGGCGGTCGGCCGGGAACGTCCCAGCTGGCCCGACCCGGTGGACTCAGCCCACTTCGCGGCCTTCCCCTCCGGCCACGCCCTGACGGCCACAGTGGTGTGCGGACTCCTGCTCTGGCTGCTTCGGCTGTACGGCGCCGGGCGCGTCCTGTGGCGTACGGCAGTGGCCCTGGCCGCGGTGTCCGTCGTGGGTGTCGGCGTGACCCGGGTCTGGCTGGGCGTGCACTGGCCGTCGGACGTGCTGGGAGGCTGGCTGTTCGGGGCGTTGCTGGTCGCGCTGGCGGTGGCCTCCTACGAGCGCCGGCCCGGCATGAACCGGCCTTGACCGGCGGGGGTCCCGGCACAAAAGATCACTCTCATGGCGATCAAAAGCGTGCTCTTCGACTTCTCCGGAACCCTCTTCCGTGTCGAGTCCACCGAGTCCTGGCTCCGCGCGGTGCTGTCAGGCGCCGAAGTCCACCTGTCGGAACCGGAGTTGATCCGGGCCGCGCAGGCGCTGGAGTCGGTCGGCGCGCTGCCCGGCGGCGCACAACCGACGGTCCCGGTGCCCTGCGACCTCACCGAGCCATGGGCGAACCGCGACCGTAGCGCCGAGTCGCACCGGGCCGCGTACACGGGAGTCGCCCGCCAGGTGCCGCTGCCCGACCCCGGGCTGTACGACGCGCTGTACGACCGCCATATGATCCCGGCCGCCTGGCAGGCCTACCCCGACGCGGCCGAGGTGCTCGCGGCGCTGCGCGGGCGCGGGGTCTCGATCGGTGTCGTCAGCAACATCGGCTGGGACATGCGACCGGTCTTCCGCCACCACGGGCTCGACCCGTACGTGGACACCTACGTCCTGTCCTACGAGCACGGCATCCAGAAGCCGGACCCGCGGCTGTTCGCGACCGCCTGCGACGCGCTGGGCGTCGCTCCCGAGGACACGCTGATGGTCGGGGACGACCGCCGCGCGGACGGGGGCGCGGCGGCACTGGGCTGCGCCGTGCACTTCGTGGACCATCTGCCGGTGACGGCACGTCCGGACGGACTCCGCCCGGTCCTCGACCTGGCCGGCTGACGGCACGCGGTGCGGGTCAGTCCTTGCCGCAGACTCCGGAGTGGTCGCAGTAGGGCTGACGGCCGCTCGCCCCGCACCCGCACAGTGTCGCCCGGGTCTCCGTGCGCACCCCGTCGTCGTCGGGCACCCGGATCCGCAGATCGCCGCGCAGCACCAGGCGGCCGTCCGCGGTCCGCTCGACGGTGGTGGGCAGGTCGGGCAATTCCGGTGGCCCGTGGGCGAGTTCGTACTGCAGCGCGCCTGAGGGGCAGCGCCGGATCACCTCGGCCACGCGGTCGGCGGCGGCCGCGTCAGGGGTGATCCAGGGCCGGCGCCCGGTGTCGAACACCTCGGGCAGGCCGCGGACGCACTCGGCGGCGTGCAGACAGCGCGTGCCCTCGAAGGTGACGGTGATGCTCTGGCCCCGGTAGGGCTTTCCGCGTTCCGTGCCCATGCGCGGGACCTCTCTCGGCGGACCGTCGCTGCCGACGGCCACGGGTCACTCCAGGTAGCCCTCGACCTGCGACGACGGCTGTACGCGTGCCTCGTCGGGGTTCTCCCCGAACTCGGTCTTCGCACGGCGCCGGCGCAGCAGGTCCCAGCACTGGTCGAGTTCGCGCTCGATCTCTCCCAGTCGTTCGTGTTCCGTCGTGCTGTCGATCTCTCCGGACGCGAGGGCGTCGCGGAGCCTCCGCTCGTCCTCCATCATCGATGAGATTCTGGCCAGGATCTGTTCTTGGTCCATGTCGACCGCCTCCTCGGCACCGCAGGCACTCCAGCCCACCCTAAGGACGCCACGGCGACTCTGCGACAGATACCGGTCAGCGGGCGCGCACCACCTGGCGCACGGGGCGCGGACGCAGGGCCGCGCGCAGTGACGGTTCGAGGATCCTGCGGACGTCCGCCGCGCCGAGCGCCGCCGCCGGGCCCAGGGGGCTGAGATACCGCGTGAAGATCAGGCCGCCGATCACGGTGACGGCGGCGGTGGCACGTTCCGTCGCGTCGGGGCCCCCGAGGAAGTCCGCGATCTTGGAGAGCACCTCGCGTTCCAGGAACTCCCGGAAGACCCGCATGACCTCGGGGTCCTGCATCGAGGTCCGGTCGAACACGGACATGGGCCCGGCGGCGGCACTCTGCGGCGTCGTGGCGTCGCCCTCCCACAGCGAGGTGACCGCGGCCAGGATCCGGTCGGCCAGCCCCGCCGGATCTCCGCGCAGCGCGTGGACGATGGCCAGCGACTGCCCGCACTGCAAATTCATCGCCTCGCCGAACAGACCCTGTTTGGAGCCGAAGTGGTAGCTGATGAGGGCCGAGTCGACGTCGGCCGCGGCGGCCACGGCTCGCAGGGTCGTGCGCTGGTAGCCGTGCTCCAGGAACAGATCACGGGCCACTTCGGCGATGCGGGCCTTGGTGGGCGGATTGCCGCGCGGGCGGCCACGGGTTTTATTCATCAGCGTTGAATATCCAGCGGGCCGGGCGGCAGTGTCAAGGCATCACGAACCGGCGCACCGGCCGGTCCTCATGGCAGGAGAGAACTCATGCGCATCGTCGTCTTCGGAGCGGGCGGCCCCACCGGACGCCAACTGGTCGAACAGGCCCTGGACGCCGGACACGAGGTCACCGCGGTGACCCGCCGTCCGCAGCTGTTCGCGGCACGCGACGGCCTGACCGTCGCCGACGCGGATGCCACCGACGCGGACGCGGTCGAGCGGGTGGTCGCGGGCAGCGACGCGGTCGTCTCGGCGCTCGGCGTCCCGCCCGGCCGCAAGCCGGTGACCCTGTACTCCACGGCCGCCACGCACATCCTCCGTGCGATGGAGCGCCACGGCGTGAAGCGGCTGATCGTCGTCAGCTCCAGCGTCCTCGACCCCGACTGGCGCCCCAGCGGCGCGTTCTTCTTCAACCATGTGCTGGACCCGTACGTGAACCGTGTGATCGCCCGCACCGCACACGTCGACATGCGCCGGATGGAGGCGCTGATCCGTGCGAGCGGCCTCGACTGGACGATCGCCCGCCCCTCCGGTCTCTTCGACCATCCGCAGCCGACCCGGGCCCTGGTCGCCGAGGACAGCGCGGACGGGGTCTTCACGGCCCGGGCCGACCTCGCCGCGAGCATGCTCCGGGAGCTGTCCGAGGGGCGCTATGTCCGCAGGGCCATGGGCGTGGTCACCCACGAGGTCAAGCCGAGCATCCCACGGCTGATCTGGAACGAAGCCGTGAAAAGGAAGTAACCGTGCCAGGCCCCCACCCGGCACGGCTCTCTCCCCCGCCCTCTGCCCTGGATGATCCCCCGCGTCACCCAGAGCAGAGGGCAGCCCGGAACAGCCCTGTGAAGGTCTGGCACGGACTCGCTGAGTATAGTTGGCTGGCAGCCAGTCAACGCAGGAGTTACAGGATGTCCCCGCGCAGCGCCTCGGTCAATGAAGAGTTGCGGCGGCGTTCCCGGGAGCGGCTCCTGCAGGCCGCGGTGGAGATGGTGAGCGAGCGTGGCTACGAGGCGACCACGCTGGGGGACATCGCGGATCGCGCCGGCTCGGCGCGCGGACTGGTGTCGTACTACTTCCCCGGCAAACGGCAGTTGGTCCAGTCGGCTGTGCACCGGCTGATGCACCGCACGCTGGAGGAGGCGCTGGAGCGCGAACCGCGCACCACGGACGGCCAGGAGCGGATGGCGCGGGCCATCGACGCGATCCTGGGCCTGGCCCGGGCGCGGCCGGTCCTGATGCGCCAGCACATGGCCGGGCTGCTGCAGGCCGAGGGGTTCGTGCAGTGCCCGGAGCAGAAGCGGCTCGCGGAGCTGCTGGGCGAGACGGTCGCCGGGCAGGGCTCGGCGGACGCCGCCGACTATCCGATGCTGCGCGCACTGCTGATGGGTGCGGTGTACGCGGCCCTGGTGCCGGGTGTCCCGATGCCGGTCCCGACGCTGCGGGCCGAGCTGTTCAAGCGGTACCGGCTGGACTGGGAGATGGGCGTCCCGCCGGACACCGAGGTGCCCGAAGGGACGCGCGACACGGATCTTTCACGCTTCTTCGCGACGGGGCGCCTCGCCGCCGAGCCGGGTGCGGATCCGGCCGCGGAGACCGACGGGAGCGCGGGGCGGTCGTAGCAGGCCGGCCTACGGCAATGGCTGCCGGCCATGGCGGGCAGGCATCCGGGAGCGTCGGCCGGCCGAAGCGTCAGCGCCTCAACAACCGTGCTCAGCGACGCGCGTGACGAGGTGTCAGGTATCCCGCGTCGCGTGCCCCGGCGATCAGTCTGAGCGAGCGGCGGCGGCTGTGGCCGGTGGCGCACATGACCGCGAGCACCGGGTCCACCCCGTCCTCCTGGGCCGCGCGGTACTCCTCCGCGACAAGCCAGGTGCCCTCCGGGCCGCGCGGCCATGCCCGCCGGGCGCGGCTCGGCACCTCGTCCGCGTGGGGCTCGCAGGGCGGCTCGATGCCGGCGCCGCACGCCTCGAAGAGCGGCTCCTCGATCCAGTCGGCCAGCACCGCCAAGTCGTCGAGGGACAGGGGAGGTTGGGCGCGCACGTCCTCGATGGAGACGGCACCGTCGCAGACCACGGCGAGGACGTCGACCTGGGCGCCGTCCGCGAAGGCGAGTCGGGCGTGGAACCACGACGTGGCGGTCTCGTGGCACCAGGACGGGGCGCTCTCGTGCTCCTGCACTTCCCAGGCGGGCCACACGGACACCGCACCATCCGGCTGATAACGATCAGAAAGATTAAGAAAGGATGCTTCTAGCACATACGGTACGTAACCGCATGATCACATTCCATGCGAAGAGGCACGCGCATGAGGGGCCGCGCGGCACCCCGTCGGACCAGCCGCGTGTCGGCCCCCTCCCTTCCCGGCCCGTGCGGTGCGATGCTGGAGCCATCAGCGATCTCCTCGCACTGTCGGGTAAGGAGTTCCGCCGTGCTGCATGTCGCCGTCGTCGGCTCGGGGCCCAGTGGGGTCTACACCGCCCAGAGCCTTGTTCAGCAGAGCCAGGTGCCCGAGGTGCGGGTGGACGTACTGGACCGCCTGCCGTGCCCGTACGGCCTGGTGCGCTACGGAGTGGCACCCGACCACGAGAAGATCAAGTCGCTGCAGAACAACCTGCGGATGGTCCTGGAACACGGGCAGGTGCGGTTCCTGGGCAGCGTCCAGGTCGGTCCGGGCGGTGTGCCGACGGCGCGGCTGCGGGAGCTGTACCACGCGGTGGTCTACTGCGTGGGCGCCGCCACCGACCGCCATCTCGGAGTGCCGGGCGAGGAGCTGCCGGGCAGTTGGTCGGCGACCGAGTTCGTGTCCTGGTACAGCGCGCACCCCGACTCCGTCGCCGACGGTTTCGTGCTCGGCGCCCGGACGGCGGTGGTCATCGGCGTCGGGAACGTCGCCGTCGACGTCACGCGCATGCTGGCCCGCGGCGCCACCGAGCTGAGCCCCACCGACATGCCGCACGCGGCGCTCACCGCGCTGGCCGCCAGCCACGTCACGGACGTCAGCATGGTGGGCCGGCGCGGCCCCTCACAGGCCCGCTTCACCACCAAGGAGCTGCGCGAGCTGGGCGCACTGCCGGACACCGAAGTCGTCGTGGATCCGCAGGAGTTGGCCCTCGACCCGGCCTGGGCCGACCCCTCGGCGCTGCCCGCCGCCAACCGGCGCAACGTGGAGGTGCTGCGCGGCTGGGCCGCCGCTCCGCCGCAGGGCCGTGCGCGCCGCATCCGGCTGCGCTTCTTCCTGCGCCCGGTCGAACTGCTGGCGGACCGGGGGCGGGTGGGCGCGGTGCGCTTCGAGCGGACCGTCCCGGACGGGCGTGGCGGGGTGACGGGCACCGGGCGGTACGAGGACATCGAGGCGCAGGTGGTGCTGCGTTCGGTCGGCTATCGCGGGGTGCCGCTGGAGGGGCTCCCCTTCGACGCGGAGCAGGGCACCGTGCCGCATCGCGCGGGACGGGTACTGCGCGACGGCGCCGTCGCGCCGGGCGAGTACGTGGCGGGCTGGATCAAGCGCGGGCCGACCGGCGTCATCGGCACCAACCGGCCGTGCGCCAAGGAGACGGTGGCCTCGGTGCTGGAGGATGCCCCCGCGCTCGTACGGCGGGAGCTGCCGGACGACCCGCTCGCGATGCTGCGGGCGGAGGGGGCGAGTCCGGTCGACTGGACGGGATGGCAGGCGATCGAGCGGGCCGAGGCGGAGCTCGGGGCGTCGCTCGGACGGGGTGTGGTCAAGCTTCCCGACTGGACGTCGCTGCTGGAGGCTGCGCGGGGAACGGCTCCGTAACGGGCGTCGTACGCCCCGGGATCGCAACGCGGCAGAGGGTTCCTAGCAGGCCGCGCGCGGTCCGGGGGCGGCGACACACACCGGCAACAACCCGGAAATCAACAAACTGTTCAAGCCCCTTACGGTCTCGTGCTGTTCGACCTTCCCCGTTCCGCCCGCCGCTCCTGGAGTGCCCATGGCGACCGCAGCACCCGTGCATCCCGTCGACGAGGTCCCGCCCATCGGCCGGCTGGCCGCCTTCGGGCTCCAGCACGTGCTCGCGATGTACGCGGGTGCGGTGGCCGTTCCGCTGATCGTGGGCGGCGCGATGAAGCTGTCGCCCGCCGACCTGGCGTATCTGATCACCGCGGACCTGCTGGTGTGCGGCATCGCCACGCTCATCCAGTGCGTGGGCTTCTGGCGCTTCGGCGTACGGCTGCCGATCATGCAGGGCTGCACCTTCGCGGCCGTCTCGCCGATGGTGCTCATCGGTACGACGGGCGGTGGACTGCCCGCGATCTACGGCTCCGTGATCGTCGCCGGGCTCGCGATCGTCCTGCTGGCCCCGGTCTTCGGAAGGCTGCTGCGCTTCTTCCCGCCGCTCGTCACGGGCACCGTCATCCTGATCATCGGCATCTCGCTGCTGCCGGTGGCGGGCAACTGGGCGGCCGGCGGCGTGGGCGCGAAGGACTTCGGCGAGCCGAAGAACCTGGCGTTGGCAGGGTTCGTCCTCGCGGTGGTGCTGGGCGTACAGCGGTTCGCGCCGCCCTTCCTGAGCCGGATCGCCGTGCTGATGGGGATTGCCGTGGGGCTCGCGGTCGCGGTGCCGTTCGGCTTCACGGACTTCGGCGGGGTCGGCGACGCCGACTGGGTCGGGATCAGCACACCCTTCCACTTCGGCGCGCCGACCTTCCACGTCTCGGCGATCGTCTCGATGCTGGTCGTGGCGCTGGTGACGATGACCGAGACGACCGGTGACCTGATCGCCGTCGGTGAGATGACCGACCGCAGGACGGAGCCGCGCTCACTCGCCGACGGTCTGCGCGCGGATGGCCTGTCCACGGTCCTGGGTGGCGTGTTCAACACCTTCCCGTACACGGCGTACGCGCAGAACGTGGGCCTCGTCGCCATGACCCGCGTCCGCAGCCGCTGGGTCGTCGCGGCCTCCGGCGGCATGCTGGTCCTGCTCGGTCTGCTGCCGAAACTGGGCGCTGTGGTCGCCACCATTCCCGCGCCGGTGCTCGGCGGCGCGGGCCTGGTGATGTTCGGCACCGTCGCCGCGAGCGGTCTGCGGACGCTCGCCCAGGTGGACTTCAAGGACAACCACAACCTGACGGTCGTCGCCGTGTCGGTGGCCGTGGGCCTGCTGCCGGTCGGAGTGCCGACGGTGTACGCGAAGTTCCCCGACTGGTTCCAGACGGTGATGAACAGCGGTATCAGCGCGGGATGCCTCACGGCGATCGCGCTCAACCTTCTCTTCAACCACCTGCCGGGCTCCACTACTTCGGCCGAGCCGGGGGCGGGGGCAGGAGCAGAGGCCAAGGCCGAGGCCACTGCTTAGCAGAGCACCGGGGGCGCGGCGTCAGCCGCCGGCCAACCGGTCCGCCTGCCCGGCAGCCGCGGCGAGAACGCTGTCGAGGAGGCCGGGGAAGAGCGCGTCGAGGTCGTTCCTGCGCAGCCCGTTCATCTTGGCCGTGCCCCGGTAGACCTGGCGGATCACTCCGCTCTCGCGCAGCACCCGGAAGTGGTGCGTGGTCGTGGACTTGGTGACCGGCAGGTCGAAGTGCGAACAGGAGAGCTCGTCGCCGTCGGCGGCGAGCTCTCGCACGACCTGCATCCGCAGCGGGTCGGACAGCGCGTGCAGCACGCCCTCCAGGCGGATCTCCTCGGGCAGCGGGTGCGGGAGATCGCGGCTGCTGCCGGTCGGGGCGACGGTCGTCACGGCGGCTCCAATGCTTCGAGATCCCCCATGGTACGAGATCCATCGTAGTTTGACATCTCCCGTACTACGATGCTTATCGTACGAGGCGTACTTCGGCCCCGTGACGAATGGAGTCCCGCCGTGAGCACGCTCTTCGAGCCTTACACCCTGCGCGATCTGACCATCCCGAACCGGGTGTGGATGCCTCCGATGTGCCAGTACTCGGCAGCACCCGAGGGCCCGGAGACCGGTGCCCCCACCGACTGGCACTTCGCGCACTACGCGGCCCGCGCGGCCGGCGGCACGGGCCTGATCATCGTCGAGGCGACCGCCGTCTCCCCCGAGGGCCGCATCTCCCCCTACGACCTCGGCATCTGGAACGACACCCAGGTCGAGGCGTTCCGCCGGATCACCCGCTTCCTCGCGGCGCAGGGCACGGTGCCCGCGATCCAGCTCGCGCACAGTGGTCGCAAGGGCTCGACCGACCGTCCCTGGAAGGGCGGCGCGCCGGTCCGCACGGATGCCCACGGCTGGCAGCCGCTCGCCCCGAGCCCGCTCGCGTTCGACGAGCGACACCCCGTGCCCGCCGAGCTGAGCGTGGCCGAGATCCAGGAGACCGTGGGCCTGTTCGCCGACGCGGCCCGGCGCGCGCTCGCCGCCGGTTTCGAGGTGATCGAACTCCACGGCGCCCACGGCTACTTGATCAACGAGTTCCTCTCCCCGCACTCCAACCACCGCACCGACGCCTACGGCGGCTCGTACGAGAACCGCACCCGCTTCGCCCTCGAAGTCGTCGACGCCGTACGGGAGGTGTGGCCGGACGACAAGCCGCTCTTCTTCCGCATCTCCGCCACGGACTGGCTGGAGGACGACGGCTGGACCGCCGACGACACGGTCCGATTCGCCGGGCAGCTCCACGAGCACGGCGTGGATCTGCTCGACGTCTCCACCGGGGGCAACGCCTCCGGTGCACGCATCCCGGTCGGCCCCGGCTACCAGGTCCCCTTCGCCACCCGGGTGAGGAACGAGACGCCGATGCCCGTCGCCGCCGTCGGCCTGATCACGGACACCGAGCAGGCCGAGAAGATCGTCGCCAACGGCGAGGCCGACGCGGTGCTGCTGGGCCGCGAACTCCTGCGCAACCCGTCCTTCGCCCGCCTCGCCGCCCGGGAACTCGGCTCGGACGTCCACGTGCCGGACCAGTACCACCGCTCGGTCTGACCCGGAGCGCCCGCGGCCCCCGGGGCCCTACGACGGCATGAGCGGCAGATCGTCCGTATAGGCGTTGACCGGTGGGGAGATGCGCCGGGTGCCGCGGACGTCGAGGGCAGGCTCCGCGGACCGGGTGCCCAGCGCGCCGCGTGCGTGCCAGGTGCCGGTGACGGCCACCCAGGCGTCCGCGGGCGGTGCCGTCGTCCCGTACATCCGCACCTTGACCGACTGGGAGTCCGCCGCGCAGCAGGTGAAGATGATCCGGGTCAGATACCAGCCGCCGCCCCGCTTGTCGGGCGTGACGAAGCCCGTCATACGGACGCTGCGACCCTTGATGGCCCGCTGCGGGTCCTGCTGCACCCGAGTCGTGAACTGCGTGAGGGTCAGCGGAAGCGGCGACGTCGCGGGGAGCGGGTCGAACCTCTTCTGCTCCTTGACCGCCTTGTCGTTCGCGCGCGACGCGGTGTACGCGCCGAGGGCGGGCGGGGCGTAGAGGAGCAGGCTGAGCGCCGGCAGGAAGAGAAGCCAGGCGATGCGGGGTGCGACGGAGTGGTCGTGCCCGTGGGCTTGCCCATGACCGTGGCCGTGGTCGTGCTCGCCCTCGTGCGCGTGCCGCCGCGGGTCGTGCGATGCCTCGCCCTGCGCGTCGTGGCCCTCGCGCCCGCGGTCCAGGACTGCGCCCGCCAGGCCCAGCAGCACGAGCAGTACGCCGGAGACGATCAGCAGGGGGCGCAGTCCCTCCTTGACGTAGCGGAGGTAGAGGTCGCTGAAGAGGGAGGCGTGCAGGAGGCCGACCCCGGTCAGGACGAGCAGAAGCATCTGTACGGGGCGCTTCACAGCAGTGCTCCTCCGATCAGGACGCTGGTGACGACGGCCACGACGGTGGTCGCGGAGGAGAAGCGGAGCGCGAAGGCCCGGCCGAAGGTGCCCGCCTGAAGCGCGATCAGTTTCAGGTCGACCATCGGGCCGACGACCATGAAGGCGAGCCGGGCGGTCGGCGAGAACCCCGTGAGCGAGGCGGCGACGAAGGCATCCGCCTCCGAGCACACCGCGAGGACCACGGCGAGCGCGGCCAGGAACAGCACGGAGAGCCAGGGCGAGCCGGAGAAGGTGTCGAGCACGGAGCGCGGCACGGCCACGTTGAAGGTGGCCGCGGCCATGGCACCGAGGACGAGGAAGCCGCCGGCGTGCAGGAAGTCGTGCTGGAAGCCGAGGCGGAACTCGTTCCACCGGTTGCCGCCCGGCTGGTGTCCGGTGTGCCGGGCGGTGGGGCGCAGCCACTCCTCGCGGCCCAGCCAGAGCCACAGCCAGCCCATGACGGCGGCGGTGGCGAGGGAGGCCAGCAGCCGGGCGGCGACCATGGCGGGGTTGCCGGGGAACGCCACCGCCGTGGCGGTCAGCACGATGGGGTTGATCGCGGGAGCGGAGAGAAGGAAGGCGAAGGCCGCGGCCGGGGTGACACCGCGCCGGATCAGGCTGTTCGCCACGGGCACGGACGCGCACTCGCAGCCCGGCAGGACCACTCCGGCGACTCCGGCGACCGGCACGGCGAGCGCGGGCCGCCGCGGCAGCACCCTGGTGAACAGATCGGCCGGCACGAAGGCGTTGATCGCGCCGGACAAGGCCGTACCCAGCAGGAGGAAGGGCAGCGCCTGGACGGTGATGGCCAGGCAGACGGTGCGCCAGGCCGCGACCGCGGGCTGGTCCAGCCACTGGACGCCCGTGAGGGCGAGCACGGCCGCCGCACCAAGGGCGGTCGCGGGCACGGCGATCCGCGCCCACGGGCGGGGCCGGGTCACCGGCGGGGCGGCCGGAATCTCGGCCGCCCCGTCCACCGCTTCGACTACGTCAACCAGTTCATCCGTTTTCTGCATATTTACTCCGAATGTCGGATGTTCTGGCCGAACATAACGAGGCGCACAGCCGTTGCCGTGCACCCACGCCGCCATGGAGTGACGCAGTCGCCGGAAATCCTCAGTCGGACGCCTTGGCGTAGGTCAGGACGAGGTTCCCGCCCTCGAAGACGCGACTGCCGGTGAGCGTGAAGACGCGCGGTGAGAAGCCGGCGCGGAAGAGAGGGATGCCGGAGTCCGCCACGACCGGGTACTGCTTGACGATCAGCTCGTCGATCTCGGGCAGCAGCTGGCCGGCCAGATCGGCGCCGCCACAGAGCCAGATACCGAGGCCTTCCTGCCGCTTGAGCCTGCGCACCAGCGCGACGGGGTCCTCGGCGGTGACTTCGACGGCCGGGTCCGGGTCGGCGCCGAGCGAGCGGGAGAGGACGATCTGCCGCAGATGGGCGTAGGGACTGGTGAGGCCGTCGGGAAGGCCTTGGTCGTAGGTGCTGCGCCCCATGACCACGGTGTCGAAGCGCGCGTTGGGCGCGTCGGCGATGCCGAGGGCCGCGCGGCCCGGCGTGGGGAGCGTCTCGGGGTACTCGCCGGTGAGATGCGGGAGGTAGTCCTCCGTGACATGCGGGAAAAAGAAGGCGAAGTCGCCGTCGGGCGCCGCGATGAAGCCGTCGATGGTGGTGCCGATGAAGTAGGTGAGCTTGCGCATCCATGTCCTTGGTGTCGGGCGGGAAATTCTCGAGGTCGAGCGGAACGGGGAACCTTCAACCCTCCCACTCGAACCACGACAGTTATAGTACTTCATCTGTAGTGGTTCAAGTGGATTACGCAGATCCAACAGACCAAGCACATCGCGAAGGAAGATCGGATCCATGGCTCACAACCCCGCCCGCCGCGCCGCGCTCACCGACGCCGCCATCGACGTCCTGGCCCGCGAAGGCGCCCGCGGTCTCACCTTCCGCGCGGTCGACGTCCAGGCAGGCGTCCCGGCCGGCACCGCCTCGAACTACTTCGCCAACCGGGACGACCTGCTCCACCAGACAGCCAGCCACATCCACCACCGGCTCACCCCGGACCCGGTCATCCTGAGCGACCTGCTGCGCGCCCCTCGCGACCGGGCACTGGTCACCGCCCTGATGCACGACCTGATGCGCCGCATCGCCGACGACCGGGCCGGCTACCTGGCCATGCTCGAACTACGGCTGGAGGCCACCCGTCGGCCCGAACTGCGGAACGAACTGACGGGCACGATCCGCGACGAGCTGGAGGCCAACATCGCCTACCACCTGGACGAGGGCTTCCCCGGAGACCGCAACACCGTGATCCTCCTCTACCTCGCCATGACCGGCCTGATCGTCGAACACCTCACGCTCCCCGAGGTGTTGGGCCCCGATGGGCCGGCCGCACTGATCGACTCCCTTGTCGAGCGACTCCTCCCGGCAGCCCCGGCCGTCTGAGGTTCGGGGGCGGCGAGGTCGGGCACCGCACTGCCGAACCGCCCATCGCGGGCCGGCCCGTGACGCGCTACCTGGGCCACCACCCGCCACGCCGAGGTCACTTCGCGTTCATACGGGCCGGTCACGATGCGGCTCATCATCGCGCTGTCCCCGACGAAACGACCGGTACATGAATCGCATCGCGGCCACCCCCGCCCTGGCACTCGCGCTCTCCGCGCTGCTGGCCACCCCGCTCTCGGCGCAGGCCGCGGATCTCGGGCATCCCTCCGGCAGGTACGGGACGAAGACCCCCTACGCGCCGCAGCAGAATCCACGCACCTATCAGCGGGCCCCCAAGGGCTTCGTGCCGGTGTTCACGGAGAACGTCTCCCGCCACGGCTCGCGCGCTGCGACGAGCGGCGACGACGCGGATCTGATCCTGACGCTGTGGGACCAGGCCGCGAGCGAAGGTGAACTCACCCGCGCCGGAGCCGACTTCGGTCCTCAGGTGCGGTCACTGAAGGCCGCGATGGAGAAGACCGGGTACGGCAACCTCAGCGGCCGGGGCAAGCGGGAGATCCAGGACACGGCCGTGCGGATGGAGCAGCGGCTGCCCGGGCTGTTCACGCGGATCGCCGAGGACTCCGAGCCCATCGACGTCGTCAGCTCTGGGCAGGGCCGCGCCGTCGACAGCGGCACCCTGTTCGCGGCCGCCCTCGCCGACGCCGACCCGGACCTGGCGCCGCTCATCGGCCCGGCCAGGACCGACCCCGACCTGCTCTACTTCCACAAGTCCGTCGGCGGCGCCGCCTACCGCGACTACATCGCCCACGACCAGCGCCTCGCGACCACCCTCAACCGGATCACCGACCAGCCGGCCACCCACCGCGCGGCCCGCGCCGTACTGAGGAAGATCTTCACCCCGGCGTTCGTGCAGCGGATCTCGGCCGGTGAGTTCTCCGCGGCCGGCACCGAGGTCGAAGCGGCCGAGGCGGTCTACAACCTGTACAGCATCGCGCCGAGCATGAGCGATGAGGGCACCTGGAACCTGGGGCGCTACCTCGCCCCTCGCGACGCCGCCTGGTTCGCCTACCTCAGCGACACGGAGGACTTCTACCAGAAGGGGCCGGGCTTCGGCGACAGCGACATCACGTACAAGATGGCCGACGTCCTGCTCGACGACTTCTTCAAGAAGGCCGAGGCCAAGCGCGCGGGCACCAGCGACCTGGGAGCGGAGCTGCGCTTCACCCACGCCGAGGAGATCATTCCGCTGGCTGCGTTGATGCAACTGCCCGGCAGCAGCCACCCGGTGACCGAGGAGCGGCCGTACACGTACGGCGACAACCCCTGGCGGGGTGCCTCGGTGGCGCCGATGGCCGCGAACATCCAGTGGGACGTGTTCCGCAGGGGCGACACCTATCTCGTGCGGATGCTCTACAACGAGAAGGAGACCGCGTTCAAGCAGGGGTGCGTGCCTGTCTCCAAGGGCAGCAAGTTCTACGACCTGGACGAGTTGGAGCGCTGCTTCGGCCGTACTGCGTCCTGAGTCCTCGCGCGAACGCGGACGGCGGCGAGGCCTGGTTCGGATCACAGAGATCCGAACC
>NZ_JBEXDZ010000152.1:0-23187 GCF_040606085.1 Streptomyces sp. NPDC005485
CAGTCTGCGTCACTTTTCCTGCCGCCTAGGGCTCGTCCTGTAACTGCCGGCCACACGACGCGAGGCCTCCCCAGCGGCGTGAGCCGGGCGGGGCGCGGCCGGCTGAAGTCCTTGCGGGGTCGGCTCCCTGCTCCCCATCCCGGGCCAGGCGTGTCGATCGCCCGCGCCGCCCCGCCCCCCTTGGGGATCAGGCCCCAGTTTGACCGGAGGCCACCTCCGCTTTACTCTCGAATCCATACGGAGGCAGCATCCGTTTCGATGCGACCGCGTACAGACCGGAGACCGGGAGGGCCCATGAGTGCCGACGGACAGCGGGTGCGCAAGCCCCGTGCGGACGTCCAGCGCAACCGCGCGGCCCTGTTGGAAACGGCGCAGCGTCACTTCCTGCGGTACGGGGTCGGCACCTCCTTGGAGGCGGTGGCCAAGGACGCGGGCGTCGGTCCCGGCACCTTGTACCGGCACTTCCCCACCCGGGAAGCTCTACTGGCGGCCGTCTTGCAGACGCGCTCCGAGGAACTGGTGGCCCGCCAGGCGAACATCAGCCAACTCAGGGACGCCACCGAGGCATTGGAGCAGTGGCTGCGGGCGATGGAGGACTACTTCAGCGCCTTCAGCGGACTGCCGGAGCCGCTCATGGCTGCGGCCAGGGCGCAGGAGCCGGACAATCCGCTGACCGTTCCCTGCGACATCCTCATCACAGCCACCGACACATACGTGCGGGCCGCGCAGCTCGCAGGACACGTGCGCGCGTCGGTCAAGGGGTACGACCTGTTCCTCGCGGCCGTCTCCGTCGCCTGGATCAGGGGCACCGGCGCCACCGACGCAGAGTCCGTGGACCGACTCCGTGCACTCATCGCGAGCGGCTACCGCGAACGGGGCGACCGGGCGTAAGCCACCGGAGCCCCCTCCTGGGCTACCCGGACCCTCCTGGGCTCCCCGGCGACGGCCTCCGACCGGCGATCCCGCCACACGTTCATCACATCGCGCCGCCCCTGAGGGGTGGTGCAACCCTCAGAAGGACAAACCATGAAAATTACCGTTATAGGCGCAGGCGCCATCGGCGGAAACCTCGCCCGCAAGCTCAGCACGGCCGGCCACGACGTCCAGGTGGCGGACGCCCGGGGCCCCGCGGGGGTACCGGCCGACGTGCTGGCGTCCGGAGCCCGCGCGGCCGACCTCGGCGATGCCGTCCAGGACAGGGACGTCATCATCCTGTCCATCCCCTTCGGACGGGCGGCGGAACTGGCCGACCTGTTCGCCGGTGTCCCCGACGAGACCGTGGTCATCGACACCTCCAACTACTACCCCCACCTGAGCGGGAACATCGAAGCGGTGGACGACGGCCAGGTCGAAAGCCTGTGGAACGCCGGGCAGTTGGGCCGTCCCGTGGTCAAGGCGTGGAACGCCGCCCTGGCCGGCACCCAGCAGACCAAGGGCTCCGTGGCCGGAACCCCCGGTCGCATCGCCATCCCGGTCGCGGCCGACTCCGACGAGGCGCGGCGCGTGGCCATGCGGCTGGTGGACGACACCGGCTTCGACGCCCACGACGCCGGCGTACTGGCCGACTCCTGGCGCCAGCAACCGGGCACGCCCGCCTACTGCACCGAGCTCACCCTCGACGAGCTGGCACCCGCCCTGGCCGCGGCCGACCGGGCCGAAGCCCCGCGCACGCGGGATCGCCTGATGGCGCACTTCACCACCCTCACCTCCATACCCTCCCTGTCGGAGATCGTCGAGATGAACCGCTCCGCCCACCACTGACGCCCCCGGCCCCATGGCGAGGGCCGCCGATCGCGCGCGATCGGCGGCCCTCGTTCTCGTCCGTGCCTTACTGCGCGAGTTGCGGGTACAGCGCCGCGAGGTCCCCGGCCAGGCCTGCCTTGACCTGCCGGGAGACGTCGTCGGCAAGAACCTCGTGGGCGCCGGTCTCGATGCCGTCGAGGGCGAGGGCAGCTACGTCGCGGGGGTCGGCCTTGGGACCTTCGGCGCCCGCTGCCAGGTCGGTGTCGACGTAGCCCACGTGCAGACCGGTGACGGCTATGCCGCGCGGCTGCAGTTCCAGGCGCAGTGAGTTGCTCTGCGACCACAGTGCGGCCTTGGAGGCGCTGTAGGAGCCGCCGAGGGCCAGCCAGGACAGCACGGAGTGCACGTTGAGGATGTGGCCGCCGCCGTTGCGCTCGATGATCGGCGCGAAGGCGCGAGTGAGCAGCAGCGGGCCGTAGAAGTTCGTCTCGAACTCACGCCGCACGTCGTCGACCGGGGAGTCCAGGAAGGACGCGCCGACCGCGGCACCGGCGTTGTTGATCAGTACGGTGACGTCTTTCGCCTGTGCGGCGGCCGCGGCCACGGAAGCCGGGTCGGTGACCTCCAGGGCGACCGCCACTGCGTCCGGGTGCGTCACCGTGCGCGGGTCGCGGGCGGTGGCGTAGACCTTGCCGGCGCCGCGTGCGTACAGCTCCTCCACCAGGGCCTTGCCGATGCCGCGGCTGCCGCCGGTGACGAAGACGTGCGCGCCCTTGAGTGCGGTCATGACTATCTCCAAGCGATAGGATCGGTAAACCGTTCGGTTTCACCACGGTAAACCGATCGGTTTCCACACGCAAGCCCGCCAGACGGCGAGGACCACGCCCACACCGAAGACCTTCATGGTCAGAACGCCGCCTGACCTCTCCCCCTGACTACAAGTCGGGCTACTGCCTGGCCGTCCGCCCCGGCGGCGAAGACGTCCTGGACCCCGTACCGGGAGGACCGCAAGACCTGCATGGACACCGTGCCGTGCCCCCCTCAGGACAAGGAGGAGGTCCTCCTTTCGGGCCCTGCTCACCCCTCCGGGGACTCGTCCCGCCCACACGCACGGCGATCATGACGGCGGTGGTTCGCGTCCTCCTGGGCCAGTCGCCGCAGAAGCATGACGACCGGTTCGGAGAGCACCCCGAGGACCACCGCCCGCTCGGCGAGGGCGATGCGGTCCTCGATCCCTTCGAGCTGGGCGAAGTCCAGGTCGGCAGTGGCCGTGGCGAGCCGTGCATAGGGGAGGAGGTCCTCGGCTGTGTAGTCGGCGCCGAGGCGGCACAGCGCTGCGAGGCTTTCGGCGAGTGCCGGTCGGTGCGGTGACTCGCCGGAGATCTGCCAGCCCATGCTCTCGATGAGAGCCTCGACCCGTGCGGCGGTTCCGCCTGGCGCCTCCTCGTCGCCAGCGCCACTCGGTCCGTCGCCGTCCCGGCCGCCCTTTCCACTCTTGTCCGCGGAGGGCACGGGCAGGGCGTGGTGGACGACGCCCAGGGTCTCGAACGCGTCCAGCGGACGGTCTACGGCTTCGAGTACTTCACGAGCACGAGCCACGGACAGTCCGCCGAGTTGGATGAGGGAACGGATCAGACGCAGCCGCTGGACGTGCTCCTCGCCGTACTCGACCGCCGTGGGGTTCAGCGCGCGCCCCTCGGGGAGCAGCCCTTCCCGTCGGTAGTACTTGATGGTCGCCATCGGCACCCCGGACCGCTGACTGAGCTCTGAAATCCTCATGCGCTCCCTCACGCTCAACTGTCCCTCCAGTATCGCGTTACCAGGGGTTGCCCACCGATCTCGATAGTGCCACTATCGGGTACTCGGTAGTAACACTATCGAGCGCCTCTTCGGCGTGCCCGCTTCCTCCGTGATCGTGGACAACATGCTCCTGCGGAAGCCGCCTGCATCGCCGCGGCAGCACCCAGCCGTCGTTCTTCCCTGCCCCGGGCCCGGGCCAGTCAGTCCTGGGTCCGGTCGTCCCGTACGCCTCGACACGAAGGACCACACCATGTCCCAGAGAATCGGCAAGACCCACTGGAAGCGTTTCGCCGTCGGTGCCGTGCCGACGGTGGCCGCCACGGCGGCTGTTGCCGTCTCCATGGCCCAGGGCGCGCTGGCCGCTTCGTTCAGCATCTCCGGTTCCGACTTCCAGGTCTCGGCCGGCAAGTTGAGCGGCACCGGATTCGGCAACTACGCCACGGTGGACGTCGCCAAGAACGGCAAGCACGTGCCCGTTTCGGTCTCGTCCATCAAGAACGCGACGGTCACCGACATGTGTCAGTCCGTCCCGGTGGACATTCCCGTGCTCGGGACCTACACGATGACGCTCAAGGCCGGCGGGTCGGGCACGCCGGTCAAGGGCAAGGACCTGTACATCGACATGACCGACCTTGAGGCCAAGTCCGGCACCTTCAAGAACGTCGACATCGGCGTCGCCACCGGTTCCATGACCAAGGGTCAGGTGAACCCGAAGGACCACGTCGACCCCAACGGCTATGCCCAGCAGGCGGACTCGGTCGAGATCATCGACGCCCACCAGAAGGTCTGGGCCACCTCGGCCGGAACGTTCGAACTGCCGGGCCTGCACATGAACATCGCCGCCGGCCGCCACGACTGCTTCTGACCTTCGTCGCCGCCCCCGTCCCCAACCCCCGCCCCCTCGTCTCCAGCGCACTGAAGCGACCTGTGACGGCTCGGGGGCGGGGGCCCCTCCCCACAGACGCCATCCCCCCTCACACTTGGGAGCTGCCACATGACGAGTGCCGGTGTACCCGTGCGCCCCCACACCGACGGCGGACTCACCCGCGCTCGCCGGGACTTCCGGGCCTGGCGACGCACGCGCCCCTTCTGGGCGGGCCTGCTGGTGCTCCTTGCCGCCGCGCCCATCATCTACTTCCCGTACTTCAACCTCTCCCTGGGCGCCCTGTCCGTCGCGATGTCCACCACCGCGGGGGCCGGATCCCTGGTCATCGGCCTGACCCTGATCGTCCTCGGCGGACTCCTCTGGTTCCAGCCGATCATCAGGTTCTTCGCCGGCTGCGTCTCCGTCTTCCTCGGCGTGCTGTCGCTTCCCATCTCCAACTTCGGCGGATTCTTCCTCGGCACGCTGCTCGCGGCCACGGGCGGACTCCTGGCTCTGGCCTGGGGTCCGGTGGACGGGCTCCCGGAGAACATGTCCGACGGCGCCGAGCGGCCGTCGACCACCGTCACTCCGGAGGGAGGGCCGGGGAATGAGTGACCAGTCGCCCGACACTCGCGGCGAGACCGCGCAACGCCGCTCCACCCGGCCGCCGGGAGCCCGCCACGCGATCCCTCGTACGTCCGCATTGACGCGCCTGCGCCTGCCCATCGGCCGGGCCCTCGCCCTGACGGCGCTGCCGACCGCTCTGATCCTCGGGAGCCAACGACTGCCCGCGTCCGCCGACACGAGCGCGGCCGCGGCGCTGTCCGCTCCCGAGGCGGGTAGCGGCGGACCAGGAGCCGACGCTGTGGACTGCGACCTTCCCGGCGAGAAGTCAGCTCCCTCGGCGACGGCTTCGCCCAGGGCCACCACGACCACCGCCCGCCCTGCTCCGTCCGCTGATCCCAGCACGTCCGGCGCTCACCGAACCGGCGGGCCCGCCAAACCGTCGGAGCAAGCGGACGACGAGGGAGCGGCGTCGCCCCCCTCCCCGACCGTCACCCCCGCCCCCTCCCCCAGCCAGACCTCCGCCTCAGCAGGGCTTGCAGACATCCTCGCTCCCCTGGATCTCCTCCACGGCGACACCGAGCGGAAGAGTCCGGCACCGGACGCGACCCCCTCGCCGAACCCAGGTGTTGCAACACCGACACCGACACCGACGCCGGCATCGACGCCAAGGACCACAGCGCCCTCCGACCCACGACTGCCCACGACGCAGGCATCACCGTCACCCAGCCACCGGACCGCCGAGCCGTCGCCCGCGCCGAAGTCCCCCCGGGAGACCACCCGGTCGACCACAAATGAGGCCCCCCGCCCCTGCGACATCAGCGATCTCAAGGCGCCCGAGGACAAGAGTGCCGACCGGTTCTCCGCCGAGCCGTGGAAGATGAAGGGAAGTCGCGTCGCACTGCACGACCTGGTCTTCCACGGAGTGGTGACCGTGGATACGGCCGACGGACCCAAGCGGGTGCTCAAGTTCTCCGCAGGGTCGGTGACCATTCGCGACCTGAAGATGTCGGTACCCGTCGGCCCGCAGATCCAGCACATCGACGGAGCACCCGGCTCCACGTCCACGCTGCGAGGCGACGGCATCACCATGTACGTCGAAAGTCTGACGGGCACGCTCTCCAGCATCGAGAACCTCCCCACGCCGCCCGTCCTCCGCCTGCACCTCACCCCCGACACGGTGCCGGAGTGGCTCTACGACACGCTCGGCGACCTCGGCCTCAAGCTCCAACTCAGCCTGGACGACGCCGACATCGATCAGGCCGGCCAGACAGGCGGAAAGCTCGTCATCCCGGGGATCCACGGGTACGGCACGCCCCGGTGAAGCCCGCCGAGGAGCCGCGGCCGACCCGCCGTCCGGCCTCTTCTCCCCTGCAGTCGTGTTGTCGAGACCGGAGCAAGTCATGAATGGAATTCACCCCTTCCGCGTGCTGCGGGCGAAACCCCTGTGGATCGCCAACGCAGTCATCACGGGGGTCCTGGCGCTGCTGTTCTCCGTGCTCTATGTCGGCGCCAACATCGACCCGGCGGGCCATATGAAAAACCTGCCCGTCGGACTGGTCAACGCCGACCAGGGGGTCGACGCCGGTGGCCGGCACGTCAACCTTGGCGAGCAGATCACCAAGTCGATCAAGAAGTCCTCCGCGGGCGGAGGCAAGATCGACTGGAAGGTGATGGACGAGCGGAAGATGAAGGAGGAACTCGGCAAGGGCAAGCTGTACGGCGCGCTCGTCGTCCCCGCCGACTTCACCTCCTCCACCACCGCCCTGACCGGCACCACGACCACCGGGACCCCGGTGCGTCCGACACTGACGGTGCTGACCAACCAGTCGGCCGGCAGCCTGGGTTCCGGCCTGGCCCGGACGGCGACGACCCAGGCGGCCGAGAGCGCCTCACTCCGCATAGGCCAGGAACTGACCGCGCAGAGGGGCACCGGACAGGCGAAGCTGCCGGCCGCGGCGCGCGTCCTGCTCGCCGACCCGGCCGCCGTCACGGTGAAGGACGGGTATCCGCTCGACTCGCACAGCGGTCTCGGCCTGACGGCGTTCTACTACGCGCTCGTCCTGGTGGTGTGCGGCATGCTCTCCGCCAATGTGATCAGCGGCCAGGTCGACCACGCCCTCGGCTACACCCACAACGACATGGGCCCGCTGCGCCTGCACCGCCCACTGATCCGGGCGACCCGGGTGCAGACCCTCGCCATCGCCGGCACCCTCATGGCGGCCCTGTCCCTGCTGATGGGCACCCTGGTCATGGTCGGCGCGGTCGGCATCATGGGCATGGACGCCTCCCACCTGCCGCTCCTGTGGCTTTACTCGGTGACCGCCATCGCCGTCGCCGGGATCGGCGCGCTCACCCTCCTCGCCGTCTTCGGGACACCCGGCATGCTGCTCGTCACGCTGGTCTTCATCGCGATGGCGGTGCCGACGGCCGGCGCCACCACGCCGATCGAGGCGCTGCCCGGCTTCTACCGCTTCCTCGCGGAGTTCGAGCCGCTGCGGCAGATCACCGGCGGTATCCGCTCGATCCTCTACTACGACGCGCAGGGCGACGCGGGCCTGACCCGAGGCTGGATCATGATGGCCGTCGGCCTCGCGGCCGCCGCACTGTTCGGGTTCGGCGTGCTGGGCTGGTACGACCGCAAGGGACTGCACCGCATCCCCGCCGAGAAGAAGGCCGAGGCCGAGGAGACCGCCGTCCCGGCGTAGCGCAACGCCACCCACCCAGTGCAGGGCCATTGCTCGGAATGGCCCCCGGTGTGCGTATGCCCCGTGGGGACGGGACGTGCTCACACCTCTCACGGCTCGGCGACGGCCTCTCCCCCAAGGCCGTCGTCGAGCCGCTGTACGCGCACCGCGGAAACCGATCGGTTTTGATTCTGGCCGAATCGAGTTAACCTCGCGGTATGACCACCGAAACTAAGCCAAGTCCGCGAGAGCGGCTGCTGGAGGCGACGGCCACACTCAGCTACCGCGAAGGTGTCGGCATCGGCGTCGAGGCGCTGTGCAAGGCGGCGGGGGTGTCGAAGCGCTCCATGTACCAGCTGTTCGGGAGCAAGGACGAGCTGCTGGCGGCGAGCCTGGAGCAACGCGCTTCCGCCTACGTGGCGACGCTCCTGCCCGCGGCGGACGAGGCAGGTTCACCCCGCGAGCGGATCCTGCACGTCTTCGCACAGGTCGAGCTGCATGCGGGCGCACCCGAGTTCCGAGGCTGCCCGTACCTGGCCGTACAGATCGAGCTCAAGGACGAGGACCACCCTGCGAGCCGGGTGTCGCACCGGATCAAGGAGGGCCTGACGGCCTTTTTCCGCGCCGAGGCCGAACATGGCGGGGCGAGCGATCCCGACCTGCTCGCCCGGCAGCTCAGCCTGGTCTTCGACGGCGCCAGCGCCCGCGCGGGAATCGGAGCCGACCACCTGGGCGGACTCGTCTCCCCCACGGTGACCCTCCTGCTCGACGCGGCGGACGTGCACTGACATACCGCCGCGACCCGGCAGGCACAGCAAAGCCCAGGGGGCCCCGCCGACGGCCGATGCTTGAACTTGCACGGTGAAACCGATCGGTTTACATTTAGAGAAACCGATCAGTTTCCTCAACGAGTGCGGGAGTCCATGATGGCGACAAATCGACCGGTGGCCCTTGTGACGGGCGCGTCATCCGGCATCGGGAAGGCGGCGGCGCTCGCGTTGGTCGCAGCGGGTTTCGACGTGGTCGGCACCAGCCGCGACACCTCGCGCGTCTCCCCGCTCGGCGGAGTGACGTTCCTCGACCTCGACGTCGCCAGTGACACGTCGGCCACCGCCGCGGTCCAGCAGGTGATCGACCGGTTCGGGCAGATCGACGTCCTCGTCAACAACGCCGGCATGGGCGCGATCGGGGCCGTTGAGGAAAGCTCCGTGGCTCAGGCCCAGGGCATCTTCGACGTCAACGTCTTCGGTGTCATGCGGATGACGAAGGCCGTACTGCCCCACATGCGTGCTCAACGACGCGGCCGCGTCATCAACATCTCCTCCGTGGTCGGCTTCCTCCCCTCGCCCTACATGGCTGCCTACGCCGCCTCCAAGCATGCGATCGAGGGGTACTCCGAGTCCCTGGACCACGAGATCCGTGAGCACGGCGTCCGGTCGCTTCTGGTCGAACCCGCCTACACCAGCACCGGATTCGAGGCCAACAGCCCGCGACCCGACACGCCCCTGCAGGTCTACGCGGACCAGCGGCGCGCCTTCGACCGCGTGATGGAGACAGCGATCAGGGACGGCGACGATCCCGCCGTCGTCGCCAAGGTGATCGTCGCGGCAGCGACCGACTCGAAGCCGAAGCTGCGCTACACCGCCGGCCCCACGGCCGGACGCGCACGCGCGCTGCACCGCCTGGCTCCTGCCCGGGTCTTCGACAAGCAGATCCGCAAGCTCAACCGGCTGGCCGGCTGACACCTGCCCTGCACAGCGCAGCACTGTCAACGAAGCCTGCTGGTCAGCCCGTACGTGCCGGACGCCAGCCGGTAGGCGGCCCTGCCGCGCGCGTGCCCGACGAATCGGACCCCGTCCGCGCGGGCCGGCGGAGTCGTGCACACGGTGATCGACCGGGTCCGGCGGTCCCAACGGCTCATCAGACGGGCGGTTTCGGCCGGGTAGGCGAGGTGCTGGGCGTCCGGGTACCTGGTCTCGAAGGGGATCCGTTCGGTCCCGACCAGCCGGAGTCGTCGAACAGGGACGACGTCCAGCCCGGCAGTTCCTTGCGGGCGTCGTAGGTCTGGCCGTCGTAGATGTCGGCGGCCCGGTAGGGCCCGGTGTCGGTGGCCTTCCACGAGTCGTCCGGCCGGGTCACCACGGAGTGGGTCGGTGGCAGGCTACGACAACACCACCTTCGCCGCACTCGGCCCGATCTCCCTGACCAGCGTCGACCAGGCGGGCCGAGAGATCGGCCGGAACGCCGCCCGGCTCCTGCTGAAGCGGATCGCGGACCGCGCCTTCCCGTAGGCTTCACGGCCCGGCCGGGACCCGCTGCGAACCTTTTCCAATTCGCCAGGCACGTGCGGCTGTTGGCCTGCCAACGGGGGATGCCCCGCACGATCCCCCGCGCGATCCTGTGCACGCCGGTGACGCGGGGCGACTGACCTTCGTAGCGGCTGGGCGCGGAGCGCGTCAGGCTGTGCGGTACCGCATGCCACGGCATGTCGAGAATCCTGGCGCAATGATCACATCGGACTCTGATGGGAAAAGCATGCGAATCGTCGTCATCGGCGGAAGTGGGCACATCGGCACGTTCCTCGTTCCCCGGCTGGTGCGTGCCGGTCACGAGGTGATCAACATCAGCCGTGGCACCCGCACCGCCTACGCCGATGCTCCCGAGTGGCAGCAGGTGCACCAGGTCGTCGCCGACCGGGAGCGGGAGGACGCCGAGGGCACCTTCGGCGGCAGGGTGGCCGGGCTGACCGCGGACGTCGTCGTCGACCTGGTCTGTTTCACCCTGGACGCGGCCACGGCACTGGTGGAGCGTCTGCGCGGCGAGGTCGGACACCTGCTGCACTGCGGCACCCTGTGGCGCTACGGCCCCAGCCACAAGCTGCCGATCTCCGAGGACACGGGCACCGCGCCCATCGGGGAGTACGGCATCCAGAAGGACCTGATCGCACGGATGCTGAAGGAGGAGACCGCTTCCGGGGGCCTGGTGACCACCTCCCTGCATCCCGGGCACATCGTCGGTCCCGGCTGGCACCCGATCGGTCCGCTGGGAAACCTCGACCCCGCCGTCTGGTCCACGCTTTCGGCCGGGCAGCAGCTCCGGATCCCGGGCACCGGTGTCGAGTTGATGCACCACGTGCACGCCGATGATGTCGCGCAGGCCTTTGAGCGAGCGATCGAGCACCGGGACGCCGCGGCGGGAGAAGACTTCAACGTCGTCGCCCCGACCGCGCTGAATGTCCGCGGATTCGCCCACATCGCCGCCGGCTGGTTCGGACAGACCGCGTCCCTGGAACCGGTGACCTGGGACGAGCTGCGCCGCACCATGCCCCCGGAGCACGCCGAGGCAAGTTGGGACCACCTCCACCGCAGCCACTGCCTCACGATCGAGAAGGCCAAGGCCCTTCTCAGCTACGCACCGCGCTACGAACCGGAGACCGCTGTACTCGAGTCCGTCCGCTGGCTGATCGACCACGACGAGCTGAAGGTGGCGAGCCCGCTCATCGCCTGACGGGAAGCAGCGATCACGTCGGATCGCCGTCCTCGCGAAGCCGGCGGGGACGGCCGTGGCACAAGGCTCGGAACCGGGCACCGGGTTGGTGGGGTCGACGCGGGCGGGCCGCAACGCGCATGACTGGGCGTCAGCTGATCCGGTAACTCCCAGACGGAAAGCCCTCCCTGGCAGCCAACGCATACGCTCACGCATTGGGCGTGTCGCCGACCACGGCCACCCAGAGCCGCTTGGAGCCTGAAAGCATGACCGACCCGACTCAGGACCCCCGCTTCATCCAGGACCCCTACCCCACCTACGCGGCCATGCGGTCCAGTTGCCCGGTGCAGTTGGTGCCCGCCGGGTCCGGTGGGCGCCCCAGTTTCCTGGTCACCGGGTACGCGGAAGCGAGGGAAGCCCTCGGTGACGCTCGGTTGTCGAAGGACACGGCCGCCTTCTTCGCGGGCAAGGGGTCACGGCGTCGTCTGCACCCTGCGGTGGCGCACACCATGCTCGCCAACGACCCACCCCAGCACACCCGGCTGCGCAGGCTGGTGACCAAGGCGTTCACGACCGGGGCCGTCGCGAAGCTGCGTCCGTTCATTGCCCGGGTCACCGGTGAGCTGCTGGATCAGTGGCCCGTGGGCGAGCGGTTCGACTTCGTGGCCGGCCTGGCGGTGCCGCTGCCGGTCATCGTGATCTGTGAGCTGCTCGGAGTCCCGGAGACAGACCGGCCCGACGTCCAACGCTGGTCCGGAGAGCTGTTCGCGGCAGGCAAGCCCGACGTCATCGACGCGGCCTCGCACTCCATGGCCGACTACATGACAGGCCTCATCGCCGCCAAGCGCCTCGCCCCTGGTGACTCTCTCCTCGACCGGCTCATCTCGGCACGCGACGGAGACGACCATCTCAACGAGGAGGAACTCGTCTCGCTGGCGCTGCTACTGCTCGTGGCCGGGCACGAGACCACGACCAACTTCCTCGGCAACGCCGCCCTGGCTCTGCTCCAGCGCCCTGCCGAGCTGGAACGCCTCCGGAGGAATCCGGACGATGTCCCGGCCGTGCTGGACGAGTTGCTTCGCTTCGATTCCCCGGTCAGTACGGCCACCTTCCGGTACACCACGGAGGCCGTCACGCTCGGCGGTACCGATATCCCGGCCGGCGTCCCGGTGCTGGTCGCTCTCGGAGCCGCCAACCGCGACCCGGAGCGGTTCCCGTCGCCGGACGTGCTCGACTTGGACCGGGACGCCACCGCTCATCTCAGCTTCGGCCACGGCATCCACCGCTGCCTCGGCGCTCCCCTGGCCAAGGCCGAGGCGGAGATCGCCCTGCGAGCGGTGCTGATGCGGTTCCCCGCAATCCGTCTTGCCGCACCGCCTGATCGACTGGACTGGCGGTGCACCCGTCTCGTTCGCGGGCTCGCGTCGCTTCCTGTGTCGGTGTAGCCGGTCGGCGTGCCGAAGCCATGCTTGTGCACACTGGGCGAGCAGGAAGCGGGACGCCGGCTCGCGGAGATCCTGTTCCCGTGGAATGTCCGCCGTTACGCCGTCGTCCGCGACAGGAGGACTCCCGGAATGCCTCCTTCTGCCGGTCTCATCCCTGTGGGGTCGGCTCGGCGGTCGCGACGCCGGATCGCCGTACGCGCTCTCGCCGCTCTTCGAGTTGTCTGCGCAGTTCGTTGCGCAGGTCTGCGGGCAGACGCCCCGAGGACGCCCAGTCGACAAGGAGTTCGGCGACATGCCGTTCTTTGATGTGGGTGCGCGCGGACATGCCACGGATGACGTCCAGGGCCAGGGCCAAGGGGACCCCGCCCACGGTGGCGACGATGCGGCCGGCTTGGTCCAGGAGAGCGGGTGGACGCGCTCGATCGTCGGGTCTTTCGTTGTTCTTCTCACTCATCGGAGACCTGCCTACGAGATGGGGGACGTGCCGTTCTGCCTGCGCAGCGCGGCTGCGACCCCGCCGGCCGCGAGGCCGACGCCGGTCAGTGACAGGAGGCGGTGGCGGGCGATGGCGGCCTGCCAGGAACGGGCGTGGGATGAGTCGTCGAAGACGCCGTGAGCGCCGTGATCACTGCCCGGCGACTGGTCGACAGGCTTGAACAGGTTGCTCTCGCCGGTCGGCCGGCCGTCGGTCTGCTGGGATTCGAAGCCGGTGCGGGCCAGGTAGCGGTCGAGGAGAGCGGGGGCGATGCGGTTGGCCCAGATGGTCGCCACGGTGCTGGCTCCGACGAAGTACTGCTTGCGGCGCGGGTGGTCGGCGGCGTGCAGGACGCCCCGGGCGGCGACCTCGGGTTGGTAGATCGGCGGGACAGGGCTGGGGTGCCCGGGCAGAAGCGAGTGCACCCAGGAGAACTGAGATGTGTTGACCGCCGGCATCTGGACGATGGTGATGTGCACGTTGCTGCCGCGGTGGAGCAGCTCGGTGCGTACCGAAGAGGTGAAGCCGTTGATGGCGTGCTTGGCGCCGCAGTAGGCGGACTGCAGCGGGACGGCCCGCTCGCCCAGCGCGGAGCCCACCTGCACGATCGTGCCGCGATCGCGCGGCAGCATCCGCTTCAGTGCGGCCCGGGTGCCGTGGACGAACCCGTGATAGGTCACGTCGGTCACCCGCTGGTACTCCTCGGCCTTGATGTCGTCGAAGGGTGCGAACGCGCTGGTGAAGGCGCAGTTGATCCATACGTCGATGGGTCCGAAGGCTTCCTCGGCCGCGTCTGCGGCGGCCTCGACCTGACGCATGTCCGCGGTGTCGGCGACCTGCACGAGAGCGCGTCCGCCGAGTACCTCGACCTCGTCGGCGGCGGCCTGCAGACCGGCGCGTCCGCGGGCGACGAGGACGATGTTCGCGCCGCGCCCGGCGTAGAGGCGAGCGGTTGCCCTGCCGATCCCGGCGCTGGCGCCGGTGATGACAACATTCACGGCCATGTCGGTTCCTTCGTGCTAGCGCGTCTTGCGGGTGGACGGAGCCTCGGCGAGGCGGGCGGCGGTCTCCAGCAGCAGGGCGTGGACGAACGCCTGCGGCAGGTTGCCGCGCAGTTGGCGTTGGGCGATGTCGAACTCCTCCGCGTACAGGCCCGACGCTCCGCAGGCCGCACGGTTGCGTTCGAACCAGCGGTGCGCGGCGACCGCGTGGCCCTGCTGGTGTTCGGCGAGGGCCATGGCGAATCCGCAGAGCAGGAACGCGCCCTCGGCCTCCTCCAGAGGTCGGTCGTCGTGGCGGAACCGGTAGGCGAAGTGGTCCTGCGTCAACTCGCGGCGGCAGGCTTCCAGCGTGGCCCGGGTGCGTACGTCGTCGGGGGGCTGGGCTCCGCGTACGAGAGGGAGCAGCAGGGCGGCGTCCACGTCG
This sequence comes from Streptomyces sp. NPDC005485, assembly GCF_040606085.1. Classification (NCBI taxonomy): domain Bacteria; kingdom Bacillati; phylum Actinomycetota; class Actinomycetes; order Kitasatosporales; family Streptomycetaceae; genus Streptomyces; species Streptomyces sp. NPDC005485. The sequence continues at coordinate 14,491 of NZ_JBEXDZ010000152.1, forward strand.
GGGTCCTTGGGGGCGCGTTGCCAGTGGCCCTTGGGGTTTACGCAGGTCGCCGAGGTGGCGGCGAGCACGGTGTCGGCGAGCCGGGTGCAGGTGTCGGCGAGGGGGTGGCGTGGCGCCGCGCCGGCGATGGCCCGCAGACCGGCGACGCAGGTGAGCCGGCTGTGGGTCCACATCCGGTCGTCCAGTTCCCAGATGCCGGCGTCGGGTTGCTGCCGTCGTTCGGCGATGCCCCGTACGGCGATTTCGACGGCCTGCCAGGACGTTTCGTCGAGACGTCGGTGACGCTCGGCCGCGGCGAACAGAAGCAGGCTCTCGCCGAAGCAGTCGAGCTGGAACTGGTCGCGCACCCGGTTGCCGATGCGGTCGAATCCCCCTGGATAGCCGGGCAGGTCGAGCTCCTGCTGACGGGGGACGTAGGTGCCGTGCACGGTGTAGGCGGGAGACAGCCGCGGGCCGTCCGCGTGCAGCCGCTCGGTGACGAAGCGGACGGCGTGGTCGAGGAGTTCGGGGGCGCCGGCGGCGGCAGCGGCCTGCCCGGCGAAGCTCTGGTCCCGGATCCACACGTACCGGTAGTCGTAGTTGCGGCCCTCTTCGGCGCGCTCCGGCAGGCTGGTGGTGGCGGCCGCGACCATGCCGCCGCTGTGCGAGGTCAGCCCACGCAGTACGGCGTAGCAGCGGCGCGCGTCCACGGGAGCGATGGTGTTCTCGAGCGGAGGCACCGTGTGCCGCCACGCGGCTTCGGTGGCGGACCAGGTCCGAGCGGCCTGTGGCAGCTCGCGGGGCAGGGCAGACCCTGAGCATTCCAGGACGAGGTCGCGGCACTCGCCCTGCTCGAGTTCGATATCGGCGACGAGCCCCCGTTCACCGGGGACAGCGGACGGCGCTCCCTGCCAGCGCAGGTGGTGAGCGCCACTGCGCAGCTCCCACACGCCGTCGTCGCGCAGGCGGGCGGAGGACAGTGGCTCGTGTCCGTATCCGCCGCGCGGGTCGAGTACGACGGTCATGCGGGCCGGTCCCTCGACGGCATGCAGCTGCCGCAGCAGGACGAGGCGGCCCGGGTCGCCGGGGAAGGCCAGCGCCTCGCGGCACTCCACGATGCCGGCGACGGTGATCCAGCGGCTGCGCCAGATGAGGGTGCCGTCCTCGTAGTAGCCGCCGAAGACGCGTGTGTCGCGCGGGGTGATGGCATAGGCACCCTGCCCGCCGATGAGGGAGGCGAAGACCGCGTCGTCGTGCCAGGCCGGCGCGCACAGCCAGCCGATGGCGCCGTCCGGTCCGATCAGCGCGCCTCGCTCCCCGTCGGCCAGCAGCGCGTAGTCGTGCAGCGCGTGGGGCGGGAAGGATGTGTTCATGGGTGCCGGTCTCCTGTTCAGCTCACCCGGTACGGCTGTGCGCGTTCGGCGTGCAGCGTCAGGCCGAGGCCGGGCTCGCCGCCGCTGCCGGGGGTGACGCTGCCGCCGCCGGGGTCGAGGACGCCGTCGAACAGGATGCGTTCGATGCGGACGTGGTCGTGGAACCACTCCAGGTGGCGCAGGTTGGGCACCGCCGCGGCGGCGTGGGCGTGGGCGTGCGGGGCGCAGTGACCCGAGATCTCAAGGCCGCGGGCCTGGGCGAGGGCGGCGGCGCGCAGCCAGACGGTGATGCCGCCGCAGCGGGTGACGTCCGCCTGCAGGCAGTCCACCGCACCGGCGGCGAGCATGTGCTCGAAGTACGGCAGGGTGTATCCGTACTCGCCGGCCGTGACGTCCATCGTGACGTGGTCGCGGATGCGGGCGAGGGTGTCGAGATGGTCGGAGGAGACGGGTTCCTCGAACCAGGTCACGCCCGCGTCTGCCAGTGCGCCGGCGACGCGGACGGCCTGCTTGGCGCTGTAGGCGCCGTTGGCGTCCACGTACAGGGCGGTCGTGTCGCCGACGCTCGCGCGGGCCTCGGTGACGCGCCGCCGGTCACGCTCCTCGCACCGGCCCCACGACTCACCGATCTTGATCTTGACCCGTGGGATGCCCTCCCCTTCCACCCAGTCGCGCAGTTGCCGATCCTGGCGAGCGGCGTCGTAGGTGGTGAACCCGCCGCTTCCGTAGACCGGCACGTCGTCTCGGGCGGCGCCCAGCAGGTCGACAAGTGGCAGACCCAGCAGGCGGGCCTTCAAGTCCCACAGGGCGATGTCCACGGCGGCGATCGCCTGCGCGGCGACGCCGGGGAGCCCGGCGTTGCGTACGGCGCGGTGCATGGCCTCGTTGAGACGCGGCACGTCGAAGGCGAGGCCACCGACGACGACGCCGGCGAGTACGTCGTCGATGATCCGTGCCGCGGCCGCCGGCGCGTAGGTGTACCCGATACCGGCGACCGGGCCGCACCGCACGGTGGCGAGCACCAGGGTGGTGCTGTTCCAGCTCAGGGTGCCGTCCGCCTCCGGCGCGTCGGTGGGCACCGTGTAGACGGCCGTGTCCAGCCGCTCCACGGTCTCCTTGGCCGTCACGGTGCCTCGTCGGCTCCGGGCCGGTCCTCGCGGTGGCGGCGACCGGGCAGCATTTCCTGGACCTTCGCCTTGAAGCCCTGGCGGACCATGGCGGCGCGGTCGCTGTCGCCCTTGAGGACGGAGGCCGCCGCCGCTTCGATCTGGTCGAAGGACGCGTGCGGCGGAATGGGCGGCACCGCGGGGTCGGTGCGGAAGTCGAGGACGAAGGGCCGGTCGGATGTCAGAGCCGCCTCCCAGGCGCTCTGCACGTCTTGCGGCTTCTCCACCCGCATCCCGCCCAGACCCAGCGAACGCGCGAAGTCGGCGTAGGCCACGTCGGGCAGCGACTGCGAGGGCAGGAACTGGGGGGCGCCGGACATGGCGCGCATCTCCCAGGTGACCTGGTTGAGGTCCTGGTTGTTGAGGACGGCCACCACCAGGCGCGGATCTTCCCACTGCTCCCAGTACTTGGCGATCGTGATCAGCTCGGCGAGACCGTTCATCTGCATCGCCCCGTCGCCCACGAGTGCGATCGCCGGGCGGTCGCCGTGCGCGAACTTGGCGCCGATCACGTAGGGAACGCCGGGTCCCATGGTGGCGAGCGTGCCGGACAGTGAGCCGCGCATGCCGCCGCGCAGCCGCAGATGGCGGGCGTACCAGTTGGCGGCGGAGCCGGAGTCGGCGGCCAGGATGACGTTCTCGGGCAGCAGAGCGTTGAGGGTGTGGGCCACGTACTCGGGATTGATGGGGTCGGCGTCCACCGCGGCGCGCCGCTCCATGACCTCCCACCAGCGAGCGGTGTTCTTCTCGATCTTCTTGCGCCAGCCGTCGTCCTTGGCCGGCCGCAGATGCGGCAGCAGCCGGCGCAGCGTCTCCCCGGCATCGCCTACGAGGTTGATCTCGAAGGGATAGCGCAGACCGACCATGTGCGGGTCGATGTCGATCTGCACGGCGCGCGCCTGACCGAACGCGGGCAGGAACTGGGTGTAGGGGAAGCTGGATCCGATGACCAGCAGGGTGTCGCAGTCCTGCATCAGCTCGTACGACGGCCGGGTGCCGAGGAGGCCGATGGCACCGGTGACGTAGGGGAGGTCGTCGTCGAGGACGTCCTTGCCGAGGAGTGCCTTGGCGACGCCGGCGCCCAGGCGGTCGGCGATCTCCATGACCTCCTGGCGGGCTCCGCGGGCGCCCTGGCCGACGAGGACGGCGACCTTCTCGCCGGCGTTCAGGAGCTCGGCGGCGCGTTCGATGTCGGGCTCGGCGGGGATGGGAGCGTACTGCGACATGCCCAGGCTGGAAGGCACCATCTTGAAGGCGTGCTCCGGCGCCGAGTAGTCGAGTTCCTGCACGTCGGCCGGGATGATGACGGCCGTGACCGAGCGGCGGGCCATGGCCGTGCGCATCGCCCGGTCGAGCACGTTGGGCAGCTGTTCGGGGACGGTGACCATCTCGCAGAAGTCGGAGGCCACGTCCTTGTAGAGGCTCAGCAGGTCGACCTCCTGCTGGTAGGAGCCGCCCATCGCGCTGCGGTTTGTCTGCCCGACGATCGCGACGACGGGCACGTGGTCGAGTTTGGCGTCGTACAGGCCGTTGAGGAGGTGGATGGCACCGGGGCCGGAGGTGGCGGCGCACACGCCGACCCTGCCGGAGAACTTCGCGTAGCCGACCGCTTCGAAGGCCGCCATCTCCTCGTGCCGGGCCTGCACGAACTGGGGCTTGTTGTCAGCCCGGCCCCAGGCGGCGAGCAGCCCGTTGATGCCGTCGCCGGGGTAGGCGAAGACGTGCTCGACCTCCCATGCGCGCAGACGCTCGAGGATGTGGTCGGAAACCTTCATGGACATCGTGGTGACCTTTCCGGTGGGGCACGTGTCGGATGGTTGTCGGCTACGCGCGGCGGCGCAGGCGGTGCGCGGCACCGCGGCCGGCCACTGCGGCAGCCGCGGTCGCCAGGGCCGCGGCGCCTGCGGTGATCGCCCAGCGGGCCGCGCGGGAGGGCTCGGCCGGGCGCCGCGCGAGGCGTTCGGGATGTTCGGTGGGCAGGTTCCCGTCGAGGCCCAGGGCCAGCACCTCGGCCAGGTGCAGCGCCCGGCGGCCGGTGTCGCCCTGCTCGATCTGGGTGCGGCAGCTGAAGCCGTCCGCGAGCAGCAGGCTGCCGGGGGCCGCCGCGCGGACGGCGGGCAGCACTCCCTGCTCCGCGACGGCCATGGAGACCTCGTGGTGGCCGCGTTCGAAACCGAAGTTGCCGGCCAGCCCGCAGCAGCCCTCGTCCAGGACGTCGGCGTCGAGGTGGGCGCGGCGCATCAGTTCGCGATCGGCGTCGTCCTTCATGATCGCGTGCTGGTGGCAGTGGGTCTGCACGACGGCCTGCCGGGCCAGTGCGGGCGGCTGCCAGCCCTCGGGCGCGTGCTGCACCAGGTGTTCGGCGAAGGTGCGGAACTGTCCGGACAGGCGCTGCGCGTCCTGGTCGTCCGGCATCAGTTCGGGCGCGTCGGCGCGGAACACGGCGGTACAGGAGGGTTCGAGGCCGATGACCGGGGTGCCTGCCTCGATGTACGGCCGCAGGATGCCGAGTGTGCGCCGCAGGACCTTCTTCGCGATGTCCAGTTGCCCGGTGGAGATCCACGTCAGGCCGCAGCACACGGCTTCCGTGGGCACGGTGACGCGGAAGCCGGCGTCCTCCAGGACACGCACCGCCGAGATCGCGATCGACGGATGGAAGTAGGTGCTGAACGTGTCGGGCCACAGCACCACTGTGCGTGAGCCGGCGGGATCCGGCTCGTCAACGGAACGGGCCCGCCACCACTGCAGGAACGACTGCGGTGCGAACACCGGCGCCTGGCGGGCGCCGTCGACACCGGCCACCCATTTGCCGGCCCTGGCCAGCCCCGGCGCTCGGAGCACGCTGTTGACCAGCGACGGGGCGACTCGGGAAAGCCGGGCCCACACCGGCAGCCAGCCCATGGAGTAGTGCGCCGCGGGGCGTACGCGGCCGTCGTAGTGGTGGGCGAGGAACTCGGCCTTGTACGTCGCCATGTCCACGCCCGTCGGACAGTCCGACTTGCAGCCCTTGCACGCCAGGCACAGGTCGAGGGCGTCACGGACCTCGGTCGAACGCCAGCCGTCGGTGACCGCGGAGTCCGCGTGGCCGTCGAGCATCTCGAACAACAGCCGGGCCCGCCCGCGCGTGGAGTGCTCCTCCTCCTTCGTGGCGCGGTAGGACGGGCACATCACGCCGCCCTGATGGCCACGGCAGTTGCCGATGCCCACGCAGCGCATCACCGCGCGGGTGAAGGAGTGGTCGTCCTGCGGATACCCGAAGTGCGTGTCGGAGCTGACCGGCCGCCACTCGGGACCGAGCCGCAACTGCCCGTCGACCGGGTTGGGGTCGACGACCTTGCCCGGATTCATCAGGTGGTCCGGGTCGAAGAGGGCCTTCACCTCGCCGAAGGCGGTCACCAGCCGCTCCCCGAACATACGGGTGAGCAGCGCACCGCGGGACTGGCCGTCCCCGTGCTCGCCGGACAGGGAGCCGCCGTAGGACGCCACGAGGTCGGCGGCGCGCTCCACGAAGCGGCGGAAGTCGGCGACGCCCTCGGCGGTCTTCAGCCCGAAGGGGATGCGCGTGTGCACGCAGCCCTGTCCGAAGTGCCCGTACAGCGACGGGTGACCGTAGCCGAACTCGTCGAACAGCTTCTTCAGGTCGCGCAGATAGTCGCCCAGCCGCTCCGGCGGGACGGCGGAGTCCTCCCAGCCCTCCCACGTCTCCCGGTCGTCCGGCGGACGCGCGGTCACTCCGAGCCCGGCCTCGCGGGCCCTGAGCATCTTCTGCTCGCGCTCGGGATCGTCGGAGAAGGCCACCGTGGCCTCCTTCTCGTCGCGTCCCAGGGCGCGCAGCAGCGCATGCGCCTGTTCGTCGACGTCGTTCTGGCTCTCGCCGACGAACTGCAGCATCAGCCAGCTGTCGCCGTCCGGAAGGGCGTCGAGGGAGTCGAGGTAGGCGTGCTCCTCGCGCATGAGCTGCGCCATCCGGCCGTCGAGGGCCTCCAGTTGTCCGGGTGAGCAGTGCCGCAGCAGCTCGGGTACGTCGTCGGCGGCGTGGCAGATGTCGTCGTACCCGAGCACCAGCAGCGACTGGTACGGCGGCACCGGCACCAGGTCGAGTTCGGCGCGCAGCACCGTCACCAGGGTGCCCTCGCTGCCGACCAGGGCCTTTGCCAGGTCGAAGCCGTTCTCCGGCAGCAGCGAGTCCAGGTTGTAGCCGGACACCCTGCGTGGGATCTTCGGGAAGCCCTGCCGGATGTCCGCCAGGTACTCGGTGACGATCCGGTCCAGTCCGTCATGGATCTCGGCCCGGCGGCCGCCCTCCGCGACGATCCGGCTGCGTTCCTCGTTGGACACCGGCCCCACCCACATGCGGAGGCCGTCGTAGGTGAGGATTTCCAGGCGTCGCACGCTGTCCACGGTCTTGCCGTACGCCTGCGCCGAAGCCCCGCACGAGTTGTTGCCGATCATGCCGCCCAGCGCGCAGTGACTGTGCGTGGACGGCTTCGGCCCGAACTGCAGCCGGTGATCGGACAGCTGCCGGTTGAGCTCGTCCAGCACGATCCCGGGCTCCACCACACAGGTGCGTGCATCGGGATCCACCGACACCAGCGCGTGACAGTACTTGGTCCAGTCGATTACCACGGCCGTGTTCGTCGCCTGCCCGGCCAGGCTGGTTCCCCCGCCCCGGGACAGCACCGGCGCCCTGAAGCGCGCACACACCTCCACCGCCCGTACGCCGGCGTCCACGCTGCGCGGAACGACCACACCCAGCGGCAGCTGACGGTAGTTGGAGCCGTCCGTGGCATACGCCCCCCTGCTGCCCGCGTCGAAGCGGACCTCACCGTCGACCGCGTCGCGCAGCGCGGCCTCCAGTGCCACCATGTCGACCGACTCGTTCAGCCCACCGGCCGAGCCGCGGGTCTTGTGTCGCGATGTACGAGTCATCGAGAAACCGTCCCTCTGGTTCGTCCCGTGAACGAGGCGGGAGCATGGAGTGGAACCCCTCGGAGAGCCTCCGGCCTACGCGTACCCACCCTTGCATTGTGCAAGGGTGTTTTTCGGAAGGTATTTCAGTCGGGCATCGGATCTCGTAGCGGCCGCAAACCCAGGTCTCGACGATTATCGTCAGCTTCGGACATATCGTCAGCTTCAGACACTAGGAGGCACCCGAGACCACCGCGAGCCGGGAACCCTCGGCAGTCGCCGAGACAGCGAGCACCGCTTCACGCGAGAGCGGACGCGTGACCCTCGCGTGCCCGCCCTCCGGATCGCGGTCCTCTAAGAAGTCATCTCATTTGGTTCGGTAGGCTCTCGGTCGTGGTTTCGATCGTTGAGCGGCTGGTGCCGGATGAGTTGTGGGAGCTGTTCCAGCGGGTGGTCCCGGAGGCTCCGTCGCGGCCTCAGGGTGGCGGTCGGCGTCGGCATGGTGACCGGGAGGTTCTGGCTGCGATCGTGTTCGTGGCCACGTCGGGCTGCACGTGGCAGCAGTTGCCGTCCGCGTCGTTCGGCCCGTCGGGGGCGACCGCTCACCGGCGCTTTGCCGAGTGGTCGAAGGCCAGGGTGTGGGCCAAGCTCCATCGCCTGGTCCTTGACGAGCTCGGCGCCCGCGGCGAGTTGGACTGGTCCCGCTGCGCGATCGACTCGGTGAACATGCGGGCCCTGAAAAGGGGGATCTGACAGGTCCGAATCCTGTAGACCGGGGCAAATACGGGTCGAAGATCCACCTGGTCACCGAGCGGACCGGTCTGCCCCTGTCCGTCGGAATCTCGGGGGCGAACCTCCACGACAGCCAGGCGCTGATCCCGTTGGTGAAGGGCATACCGCCGATCCGCTCTCGTCGGGGACGTCGGCGGCGCAGGCCGGCAAAGCTCCATGCCGACAAGGGATACGACTACGACTACCTGCGGCGATGGTTACGCGGGCGCGGCATCCGGCACCGCATCGCCCGCAAGGGCATGGAGTCCTCGACCCGTCTGGGCCTGCACCGCTGGACCGTAGAGCGCACGATGTCCTGGCTCGCCGGATGTCGCCGACTGCACCGCCGCTACGAGCGCAAAGCCGAGCACTTCCTGGCCTTCACCAGCATCGCCTGCACCCTCATCTGCTACCGCAGACTCACCAAATGAGATGACGTCTAAAGCGTGTTGCAGAAGGTCCTGACCTGCCCGGACACGACCTTCTGCAACACGCTTTAG
>NZ_JBEXDZ010000153.1:0-23126 GCF_040606085.1 Streptomyces sp. NPDC005485
TCGGGGGCAGAGCCCCCGAGTACGGGACGGGTAGGGGCGGAGGGGGCGAAAACCCCGTAGGGCCCACCCCCAGCACCCACCCCTACAGGAACGCCAGGTTCACGACCCAGAAGCTGGCGGCAGCCACCAGCGCTGCCGCGGGCATCGTGATGAACCAGCCCAGGATGATGTTCTTCGCGACACCCCACCGCACGGCCTTCACACGCTTCGTCGCCCCGACGCCCATGATCGCGGACGTGATGACGTGAGTCGTCGAGATCGGCGCCTTGAAGATGAACGCCGTGGCGAACATGATCGACGCCCCCGTCGTCTCCGCGGCGAACCCCTGCGGCGGATCCAGCTCGATGATCTTGCGACCGAGCGTCCGCATGATCCGCCAGCCACCCGCATACGTACCGAGCGACAGCATCAGCGCACAGGCGATCTTCACCCACACCGGGATCGGGTCGTCGGCACCCTGGACGTCCCCGATGACCAGGGCCATCACCACGATGCCCATCGTCTTCTGGGCGTCCTGAAGACCGTGCCCGAGCGCCATACCGGCCGCCGACACCGTCTGCGCGATACGGAAACCGCGCTTGGCCTTGTGCGGGTTGGACCGCCGGAACAGCCACATGATCGCGCACATCACGAGATAACCGGCGATCAGACCGACCACCGGCGAGATGAACATCGGGATGACGACCTTGTCCAGGACGCCGGACCAGATGACGTCCGTACCGCCCGCGAGCGCCGCGCCCACCATGCCGCCGAACAGCGCGTGCGAGGAGGACGAGGGAAGACCGAAGTACCAGGTGACGAGGTTCCAGACGATCGCGCCGATGAGGGCGGCGAACAGGATCCCCATCCCCTTGGAGCCGTCGGGTGTCTCGATCAGGCCCTTGCTGACCGTGTGCGCGACCCCGCTGCCCAGGAACGCACCGGCGAGGTTCATCACGGCTGCCATCGCGAGCGCGGCCCGCGGCGTCAGCGCGCGCGTAGAGACCGAGGTCGCGATCGCGTTCGCCGAGTCGTGGAAGCCGTTGGTGTAGGTGAAGCCGAGCGCGACGGCGATCGTCACGACCAGCGCAAAGGTGTCCATGAAAGGGTCAGGACTCCTTGACCGCGATGGTCTCCACCGTGTTCGCCACGTGCTCGAACGCGTCCGCCGCCTCTTCCAGCACGTCCACGATCTGCTTGAGCTTGAGTACCTCGATGGCTTCGTACTTGCCGTTGAAGAGGTGGGCCAGCAGCTTGCGGTGGATCTGGTCGGCCTGGTTCTCCAGGCGGTTGACCTCGATCCAGTACTCCGTGAGGTTGTCCATGGTGCGAAGGTTCGGCATGGCCTCGGCGGTCAGCTCGGCCGCGCGGGCGAGCACCTCGATCTGCTGCTCGACACCCTTCGGCAGCTCCTCCACGTTGTAGAGGACGACCAGGTCGACGGCCTCCTCCATGAAGTCCATGATGTCGTCGAGGGACGACGCGAGGTTGTAGATGTCCTCACGGTCGAACGGCGTGATGAACGAGGAGTTCAACTGGTGGAAGATCGCGTGCGTGGCGTCGTCACCGGCGTGTTCCGCGGCCCGCATACGCTCTGCGATCTCGGCCCGGCCGGCGGTGTCCGCCCCGAGCAGTTCCATGAGGAGCTTCGAGCCCGTGACGATGTTGTCCGCGGAGGCGGAGAACATGTCGTAGAAGCTCGTCTCCCTGGGGGTCAGACGAAAGCGCACAAGGGGTCCTCGGGGTGCATCGGTTTCGGTCAGGCTGATGCTAGGCGCATCATCCGGCCACGGCTAATGGGCCGTCCCCCAGTGTCGCCCATCAGGCAGAGTGATCGACACGGGGGCGGTACGGGGTCCGGCCAGGGCCGTCACCAAGAGCCATATACCCTGCGAAGTTCGATACCATATACCCACCAGGGGTATCTGTCGGTACCCGATACGAGGAGGACGCCATGACGACCACCGAGGCCGACGCGACGGCGCCCTCCGAGGGCCCGGCCCAGGAGCTCGTGACCGACCACGACCGGGGAGTCCACGGCTACCACAAGCAGAAGGACGAGCACCTGAAGCGGCTGCGCCGGATCGAGGGCCAGATCCGCGGCCTGCAGCGCATGGTCGACGAGGACACCTACTGCATCGACATACTCACCCAGGTCTCCGCCTCCACGAAGGCCCTGCAGTCCTTCGCGCTCCAGCTTCTGGAGGAGCATTTGCGCCACTGCGTCGCCGACGCCGCGGTCAAGGGCGGCACCGAGATCGACGCGAAGGTCGAGGAGGCCACGAAGGCCATCGGGCGACTGCTGCGCACGTGAGTGACGCGTATGCGAGAGGCGCGTACATGAGAGGCGGGGCGTGGCGGGGGCCCGGCCACGCCTGGTGCGTGGAGGTTCGGCCTACCGCGTGCCGGTGTCCCCGGGCGGGGACTCGTGGGCGCGCTCTTCGGCCACTTTCAGCACCTCGTCGATGCTCTCAAGGCTGAGCCGGTCCTCACGGGCGGCCGAGGCCGCGATGATCAGGTCGCCGCACAGCTCGATCTCGGCGAGGGCCACGTGGTCCTGAACTGCCGTACCGCCGACCGGAGCCACGTGCATCACCTCTTCCTGCCGTCACCGACTTCCTAGAGTAGGGAGCGGCCTACGCACCGCGCATGGCACGGAAGGGCCATTTCCAGCCCCCCAACTCCTCCTACGCCTCCCCCACCGCGGCTACCCTCGACCGCTTCCCGTACTCCCTCCCTGTCCCGCCCCTACTCCGCGATCTTCCCGGCGTAGATGTCCCGGGCCCGCGGCAGCCGTACGTCCGCGCGGACCCCGAAGTCGTACAGCAGCGTCGTCGAGGCGACCGCGACGGTGCCCTTCTGCTGTCCGTTGACGAAGCTGAAGCGGTGCCGGACCTTGCGGATGCGCCCCTGCTCGTCGAGGTAGGCGTCGAACGGCACTTGGGCGGTGGCGAACCCTTTCGCCGCCGCCCCCAGCGCGTTCCGGTTGCCCTTCGACGCACTCCGCGCGGCCACGGTCAGATCGGCGGTGCCGCGGTAGTGCCGCACCGGCGTCCCGGCCACCTCTGTCTTCCCGATGTACGTCGCCGTCCGCGCCCCCCGCAGCAACTCGGCGGCGGCGAACGGGTCGGTGGCGCCGCCCGTCACCAGGTTCCCGTCGGAGAGGCCGGCCGTGTCGACGCGCACCCACTTGTCGGCGGGCACACCCGCTCCCCTGTTCTTCATGAACAGGGCGCCCGGGGCGAGGAGTTCGGTGATCGGCCGATGCTCGCTGGTGCCCGCCGGGTCCTGCGGCAGCAGCACCTTCATCCGGCCCAGCTGCTTCGTGTAGTCGTACACACCCGCGCCGCGAATGGTGACGCGGGTACCGCCGGTGGCCATCTCCATCGACGTACGGGCCTTGGAACTGCCCGCCCGCACCAGGGTGTCGGCGGCCCGGTGCAGGGCGTCGACGGGAGCGGCTGCGGCGCGCGCGTCCTCGCCGCCGTCCCCGCCGCCCGCGCATCCGGTGGCGCAGATCATGAGCCCCGCCGCGGCCGCGCGGACCGCTGCGCCCGTACGCCGCCTGTGCTGCTGCCCCACCATCGCCTGCCGACCCCCAGCCGGTCCGTACCGGGTCCTTCCGTTGTCCGGTTAACGACGAGTAGGGGCCACCGTCACGCGGGCACGAATCGTTCACTTGCCTTGGGTAACGTTGTCGGTGTGGCGCAGCACGACGAGGTCGACACCTCCGCGGAACACCGGACGACGACGATCGAGCAGGGGCGCTTCTGCCTGGCCCGCTGCACCTGCGGCTGGCGCGGCCCGGCCCGCCGGGCGCGGAGCCTGGCGAGAGCGGACGCGGAGGGACACGACGGGCTGAGCCCCGGGGCCTGATACCCCCCGGTGTCGTGGAGGTTCCGGGAAAGTCCTCTTGGAACCCCTGGGACCGGAGACTCGTCTCGTTCCACGGGAACCAACAGGAGGCGGGGCGCACATGCAACGGCGTACGTTCATCGGCGGCGCGGCGGCCGCGATCGCGACGGCGGCCACGTCCGCGTGCAACGGCGACGACGCCGGCGGCAAGGCGGCGGGAGCCGGCGAGACCACCGGCACGACGACCGCGACAGCGACCCGTACGTCGACCCACACGTCCGCCACCGGCGCGAGCACCGGCACCCGTGCCGCCGCCGCGAACCTGAGCGCCCTGGCCAGGGACCTGGACGGCGCCCTGATCCGGCCGGGCGACCGCGCCTGGGCGGCGGCCCGCCAGCTGTACAACACCCGCTTCGACTCCCTGAAGCCCACGGCCGTCGCGTACGTCGCGCACGCGGACGACATCCGCACGACGCTGGCGTACGCACACGCCCACGACGTGAAGGTGTCGATCCGCAACGGCGGCCACTCGTACGCGGGATGGTCCTCCGGGAACGGCCGGCTCGTTCTCGATGTGTCCAAGCTGAACAAGATCCGGGCGAGCGGCGGCACGGCGGTCGTCGGCGCCGGTTCCAAGCTGATCGACGTCTACCGCGCCCTCGCCGCGCAGGGCGTGACCATTCCCGCGGGCTCCTGCCCCACCGTCGGCGTCTCGGGTCTGACCCTCGGCGGCGGCCACGGTGTGGTCTCCCGCGCGTACGGCCTGACCTGCGACAGCCTCACGCAGGCGACGCTGATCACGGCCGACGGCAAGCAGCTCACCGCGAACGCCACGGAGAACAAGGATCTCTTCTGGGCACTGCGCGGCGCGGGCAACGGCAACTTCGGTGTCGTCACCGAGCTGCGCTTCAAGACCCACCCGGCGCCGCAGGCCGTCTCGGCGTACATGACCTGGCCCTGGGCGAAGGCCGCCGCCGTGATCAAGGCCTGGCAGGAGTGGGGCCCCAACCAGCCGGACGAGATCTGGTCCTCGTGCCACCTCGCGAACGCGGCCGGGGGGACGCCCACGATCTCCATAGCCGCGTTCTCGCTCGGCACGTACGGCGAACTCCAGAACGCGGTGGACCGCCTGGCGGACAGGATCGGCGCCCCGGCGCGCAGCGTCTCGCTCAAGCGCCGCTCGTACGAGGACTCGATGGAGGTGTACGCGGGCTGTTCGTCCTTCGCCACGGACGCCCAGTGCCACCTGCCGGGTTCGACACCGGGCCGCTCCCCGCAGGGTGCGCTGGGCCGCGAGACGTACGCGGCCCGCTCGGACTTCTTCGACGTCTCGCTGTCGGCCGCCGGCATCCAGACCCTGATGAAGCAGATGACGACGGTACGGGGCGGCGCGGGCAGCATCGCCCTGACGGCGCTCGGCGGGGCGGTCAACCGGGTCTCACCCACGGCGACGGCCTTCGTGCACCGCCGCTCGCGGATGCTCGCCCAGTACATCGTCTCCTGGCAGGCGGGCACCTCCGGCACGACCGGCCAGTCCTGGCTGACCGCAGCCCACACCGCCATGGAGCCCTACGCCTCCGGCGCCGCCTACCAGAACTACACCGACCCCACCCTCACCAACTGGCGCGAGGCCTACTACGGCCCCGCCGCCTCCCGCCTGAAAACCCTGAAGAACCAGTACGACCCAAACCGCTTCTTCACGTTCCCGCAGGCGCTGTAGGGGGTTCAGCCCGTCCGCCGCTTGATCTTTCAGCCCGTCCGGCGCTTGAGAACACCCCACCATCCCCCACCCACCCGATGGGGGCGCATTTCAGCCCGTCCGGCGTTTGAGGACGAGGCCGTTCAGGCCGAAGCGGGGGAAAGGGGGCGCAGCCCCCAGGTCAACGGGAAGGGTAGGGGCGGAGGGGGCGAAAAACCCTCCGGCTCAGCCCTACGCGGCGAGATCCCGCTCCTCGGCAGACGCCCCCGCCCGAGCCCCGGGAATCGCCGCCTCCTGCCCCACAGGCACGGCACCCCGCGCCCGAACCAGCCACCCCACCCGAGGCGACCGCTCCACCGCTTTGGCCACCGGCGTCAGCAGAAGCATCGCGAGCGGCGACAGCAGCAGAGCAACCGCCGTGCCGAGCGCGAACCCACCCACGACATCCGTCGGATAGTGCACGCCCATGTACACCCGGCAGAACCCCTCAAGCAGCGCCAGCCCGATCCCCACCAGCCCGAACTTCCGGTTCGCGACGAACAGCGCGACCCCCATCGCCATGGTGAGCGTCGCGTGATCGCTCACGAACGAGAAGTCGCTCTTGCCGCTGACGAGCACGTCGAGCCCCTGATGGTCGACAAAGGGCCGGGGCCGCTCCACGAACCCCCGTATCGGCACGTTCACGAGCACAGCGATCCCGGCGGCGAGCGGCGCCCACACAAGCCCGGCCACGGAAGCCGCCGCGCCCTCGTCGCCCCGGCGCCGCACGGTCCACCAGCACCACAGCACGAGCAGCACCATGGCGAGCAGCAGCCCGTACTCACCGACGAACTCCATGACACGGTCGAACCAGCGCGGCGCGTCCTTGGCCAGGCCATTGATGTTGTAGAGCAGCTCGACGTCGGGGTTCGAACCGGATTCGGCGAGTCCAGCCATGGTGCTGCGGCCCCTTCGTCGTCATGTTCTCGCGGGCGCACCTTTCGCGCGCCGCTCGTCCCACCCCCGTGGTCGTAGATCCGCGTCGAAGACTCGCCCCTACGTGAACGTCTACTGAAAAGGAACGCACGGCTTCCTTCAATACGTTCCACACTCCACCGAATGATCACGCAGACGTTATCGAAGAGAGACACATTGCCGCAGCTCAGGGGGTGGGTTCACGGTGGGTTCACACCGTGGTGGGCAATGCTTTCGCGCCATCTTCGGTGACCCGGGTCGCCCCGAAGTAGTCGGGGGTGTCGATGGAGTCGAAGCGGATGACGGCGCCCGGTTTCGGCGCATCAATCATGTATCCGCCGCCGACATAAATCCCCACATGCCGGATGGCCCGGGAATTGGTGAGGTCGTCCGAGAAGAACACGAGATCCCCCGGAAGCAGCTCTTCCCGCTTGGGGTGCGGCCCGGCGTTGTACTGGTCGTTGGCGACCCGCGGCAGGGCGACCCCGACGGCGTCGTACGCGGCTTTTGTCAGCCCGGAGCAGTCGAAGCGTCCGCCCTGGTCGGAGGTGCCGTTGCCACCCCAGAGGTAGGGGGTGCCGAGCTTCTTCTGCGCGTAGTAGATCGCTCCGGCCGCCTGTTTCGAGGGGTCCACCCGGGTCACGGGCGCGGCGAAGCTCTTCTCCAGACTCGTGATCGTCTTCACGTAGTTCTGGGTTTCCCGGTACGGCGGTACGCCCCCGTACTTGATGACGGCGTACGCCCCCGCGTTGTACGCGGCGAGCATGTTCTCCGTCTGGTTGCCGGGCGCGTCCTTCACGTACGAGGCGAGCTTGCAGTCGTACGACGCGGCCGACGGAATCGCGTCATTGGGGTCCCAGACATCGCGGTCCCCGTCGCCGTCGCCGTCGATTCCGTGCGTGGCCCAGGTCCCCGGAATGAACTGCGCTATTCCCTCCGCCTTCGCCGGGCTCTTGGCGTTCGGATTGAACCCGCTCTCCTGATACAGCTGGGCGGCCAGCAGCGCCGGATTGATGGCGGAGCACAGGTTGCCCCACTTCTGCACGACCGTCTGGTACGCGGCCGGTACGGCGCCCTTGGCGAGCGCGACGGCACCCTGCCCGACCCCGCCCGCGAGGTTCCCCGCGACCATGTAGACGCCGACGACGAGCAGCATCACGAAGCCGACCCCTGCCGCGGCGGCAGCGGTCGCTACGATCCATGCCCTACGCACCGTCAACCGCCCCTCGCCGACCAGGAGTCCGCCGACCGTCAGTGTAGAGGCGGCCCGGGCACTCCGGGACGATCATCCACAAGGAGAAACCGCACGTGGCGACCCCGCCCCAGCACCCGAACGCGTCTCAGGGCAACCCCTACGCCCCGCAAGGCGATTACGCGCCAAACCAGGCCGCGTACGGCCAGAACCCGCCGTACGGGCAGAACCCGTACGCACAGGGACAGCCGCAGCCCGGGCAGCCGCAGTACGCGCAGGGACAGCCCCAGTACGCGCAGGGACAGGTCCCGCCGCAGGCCGGCTATGTCCACAACCCGAATCCGTACGGCCAGCCGGGCGCCGCCGCCCCGACGACTCCCCCCTGCCGTATCTGCGGGGCGCAGCCGGCCGGTGACGTGACGATTCGTCAGCACACGGGGCTGCTGGTCGCGATGCGGTTCTCCAAGATGGAGGGCCCGCTGTGCCGCTCGTGCGCGACCTCGGTCCACCGTGACATGACGACGAAGACGCTGGCGGGCGGCTGGTGGAGCGTGGGCTCGATCATCTTCTACGTCTGGTTCACCCTGCTGGCGAACCTGCACGCCCACTCGAAGATCAAGAAGCTGCCGCAGCCGACCCCGTCGCCGACGGGTGTCGTGCTCGACCCGGGAAAGCCGGTCTGGCAGCGCCCGCTCGCGTATGTGTGGCTGCTCCTGCCGCTGGGCTGGATCGCCGCGTTCGTCGCCAACCAGGCGAACTAGCGCCTGTCGGCCGCCGGCTTCAACTCCTGTCGGCCGCCGCACTGTACAGCGCGGCGGCCTCGTCCCCGAGGACGACGCTGTAGGAGATGTCGGCGGTGCTCCCGCCCTGCTCGTGCCCGCCGAGGATCCCGACGACCGCGCCGTCGCCGTTCACCCAGGGGCTTCCGCTGGTGCCGCCGGTGAAGTCGGGGCATTCGATGCGCTGCTGGCTGGAGCTGTGCACGGTGGGCTTGTTGGTGCAGGTGATGGGCGTGTCGAGGGTGTTGGGGTAGCCGGTGACGGTGACGGCGGTGGCCCCGGTCGTGCGGTGGGTGGCGAAGGCGTTGCCCCCGACGACGTCCTCGACGCTCTCGCCCTCGTCGTCGTCGGCAACGACGGCGAAGGCGACGTCACTGTCCTCGTCCTGCGCCCCGGTCCACGCGTCGCCGAGGTAGGTCCTCTCGACCTCCCACACGCCGTACGGCGCCTTCCCGTCCCGGTAACCGGGCGCGAACCGGAGCTTTCCGCCTCCGTCCACGCAGTGCGCGGCGGTGACGATCAGGTCCCGCCCCTTGCTGTGCACGACCGAGGCCGTACAGAAGTGCCCGTCCGCGAGATGCCCCCGGAACAGGGCCCCTACCCGGGCGCTCGCCGAGTTCGCGGCGGCCTGCACGGTCACGCCGAAGGGGCCCGGCCCGTCATCCGCCGCCGCCAACGAGGACGACGTCGCCGCCAGCAGCAGGACGGCGCCGAAGGCCGCGTACCGGTGGGTTCCAGTGAGACGCGTGAGGTGCTTCATCACTCAGCACTGTGACCCACGAGGGTGAGAAAAAACCTCGGACGGGCTTGGAGGACGCTGAGAATTCACTGTGCCGACCCATGAGCCGCCCGGATCACGCTCCGATCACACCCCATCACCGTAGGCCACCCCACTGACACTCGGCCCAGAGCAGCTTGCCGTCCTGGGTGGCGGCCGCGCCCCACGCGTCGGCGCAGGCCCGCACCAGGTGCAGACCGCGGCCGTGCTCCTCGGTGTCCGCGGGCCGCGGGGGTACGCCGGGGTCGCCGAAGCCGGGCGGGAGGAGCGGATCGGAGTCCCATACGGCGATACGGAGGCGGTCGGAGCCCTCGGCGTGGACGCGGAGGGCGTACGGGCCGGTGGTGTGGAGATGGGCGTTGGTGAGGAGTTCCGAGGCCAGCAGCTCGGCGGTGGGGGTGAGCCCGGTCAAGCCGTGCGCGGCGAGGACGGTACGGAGGGTTGCCCGGGCGATCCCCGGTGCGCGTGGATCGTGCGGGAGTTGAAGGGTGTAGGCCCAGGTGGGGGATACGGTGGCCATCGGAAGTCTCCGATCACGGAGGGGAGTTGAGTGGTCTCACTGCGGTGCCCAGTGACCAGGCCGCTCCGTCGAGCGGGGTGCTTCTGGGTGACATGGCGCCTGAGAAGAAGCTAGCGCTAAGTTGTAAGTTCTTAGACCCAGATACCTGAAGTGCTTCAGGGTTCATACGTGTGGGTGACAGGGAGAACGACGGTGGCCATGAGAGGAACCCCCACGGGGCGTCAACTCCGGCTGGGGGCCGAACTCCGCAAGCTGCGCGAGCGGTCCGGCCTGACGTCCACACAGGCGGCACAGCTACTCGGCATCAAGCAGAACCAGGTCAGCAACATCGAGGCCGGCCGTCATGGCGTAAGTCCAGACCGCCTGCGCACCATCGCCTGCCACTACGACTGCTCGGACAAGGCTCTTGTTGAGGCGCTCGCGGGCATGACCCCTGGTCGCAAGCGGGGGTGGTGGGAGGAGTACCGCGAGCTGTTGCCCGCCGCCCTCCTGGACCTTGCGGAACTCGAACATCACGCCACGCGGCTGCGTACCGCCGTGACCGTGCACATCCCAGGTCTCTTCCAGACCACGGAGTACGCCCGCGAGATCTTTCGTCAGGCCGTACCAGAACTCCCGCCGCCGGATGTGGAACACCGGGTGACGTTCCGGGTCAAGCGGCAGGCCATCCTCTTCCGGGTCCCCCCGACCCCGCACCAAGTGATCATTCACGAGGCCGCCCTGCGCATGAAGTTCGCCGGGCCGGATGTGACCCGAGAGCAGCTCAAGTACTTGCTGGACATGAACGAGCGGGACCACATCGCCATCCATGTCATCCCGTTCGACTCGAACGTCTTCCCCGGCTCCGGCCAGTCGATCTACTACGCCGAGGGGCCCGTACCGCTCCTCGACACCGTGAACCTCGACCAGTCGCACGGCCCGGTGTTCCTCGACGCCGAAGCCCAGCTGGACAAGTACCGCGTACTGCTCGACCGCATGGAGTCTGCAGCCCTCGCCCCTGATGAGTCGCAGGCGTTCATCCACAACATCCTCAAGGACCGGTGAAGGAGCCCGAGATGCCCACACTCGATTGGCAGAAGTCGTCGTACTGCCCAGAAGGAAACTCCTGCGTGCACGTCGCCGCCGCCCCCGGTGCCATCCAACTCACCGAAACCGCCGACCCCGGCGAAGCAATACTGAAGGCGGCCCCCGCCGCCTTCCGCACCCTCCTCCGCACCCTCAAGAAGGAAAGCCCCCGTGGCTGAAATCCCCCCGAACCTCGACTGGGTCCGCGCCGCCCCCGACGACGCGACCGGCCCCGGCCCCTGGATCGAGCTGGCCTTCGGCGAAGGCGAGGACGGCGACGCCCCGGTCTACATCCGCGAGACCAGCGACCCGGACAACGTGGTGACCACGAACCGCCGGAAGTGGGACGCCTTCGTACTCGGCGTACAGGCAGGCGAGTTCGACCACTTCGTCGAGGGGCTGACGGACCAGGAGAGGTGACCGTCGGGTGAAACCAGCGCCCCCACCGAGATCGTCCCTGCCCAAAAGGCAGGGACGACAGAAGGAGACGGACGATCTCAGGCACCGAAAAGACCAAGCTGACCCGCCGCACCCTCCTCGCAGGAGGCGCCGCCACCACTCTCGCGCTCACCGCAGGTCAAGCGCACGCAGGCACCCGTAGCGGGGGCGTGAACGCCCTGCTGCGCGAGCTCGAGGAGCAACACGGCGCCAGGCTGGGCGTGTTCGCGTACGACCTCGGGACGAAGGTCACCGTGAGGCACCGCGCGGCGGAACGTTTCCCCATGATGTCGGTGTTCAAGACACTGGCCGCGGCGGCCGTCCTCAGGGATCTCGACCGGGACGGCGAGACGCTCGCCAAGCGGATCTTCTACACGCAGGCGGACCTGGACCGGGCGCAGGGCTCCCCGGAGACGGGCAAGCACCTGGCCGAGGGCATGACCATCGCGGAACTCTGCGCGGCGGCGATCTGCCAGAGCGACAACGCGGCGGGGAACCTGCTGCTGCGCGAGCTCGGCGGCCCCGCGGCGGTGACCCGCTTCTGCCGCTCTACCGGCGACGGCACGACGCGGCTCGACCGCTGGGAGCCGGACGTCAACACGTGCGAGCCGTGGCGGGCGGAGGACACCACGACCCCGGCCGCGATCGGCCGCACGTACGGCCGTCTGGTCCTCGGCAGCGCGTTGAACGGACCGGACCGTGAACGCCTGACCGGCTGGCTGCTGGCCAACACGACCAGCGGCGAACGCTTCCGCAAGGGCCTGCCGAAGGACTGGACGATCGCCGACAAGACGGGTGCCGGCGCCTATGGCTCCAACAACAACGTGGGCATCGCCTGGACGCCGGACGGTACCCCGATCGTGCTGGCCGTCCTCACCACCAAGCCGGAAGCGACCGCCGCCCCGGACAATCCGCTGATCGCAGAGACTGCTGCCGTACTCGCGCAGGCGGTGACCCGGCCCTCGTAAACCCCCCAACAGTTCCTGTGAGTTGGGTCAAGGCAACGTCAGCTTCCAGCCATCGAGCTGCCATTGATCGGTAACGCGGAATCCTGCGTTCAGTAAGCCGGGGGTCAGGATTCCGGATCACTCTTGTTGTCACGTACTCAACAAGGTCAAGGTCTACGCGGGTCACAGACCCGGCCCGCCGGGTCCACACAGCGCCCGGCGGGTGGCACCCGCACTGCCCCTGTCCACAACTCTCAGGAGCTGTACGTTGCGTACCGAAACCCCCCACAGCGCCCCCGCCAACAGACGTCCCATACGCGCCGGTTGGCGTCGAATAGGCTCCGCGGCCGCCGCCACCGCCGCCCTGCTGGTCGCCGGACTCGGCACGGCTGTCGACGCCAGTGCCGCACCGGCCGTCACGCCGTCCGCCGCGGCCAAGGCCGCCTCCTCCAAGGTCACTTGGGCCCCGGAAGGCTGCGCCACGCCCAAGAAGAAGGGCGACCTGACCTGCAACGCGCTGCGCGTCACGGGTGGCGTCACCGCCTTCCAGAAGGAGCAGGCGAAGAAGAAGGGCGTCACGGCGAAGGCCGTCTCACCGAAGGCGGCCTCCGTCACCCCCACCGGCTACGGCCCGAGTGACCTCCAGGACGCCTACGGCCTGACGGACGCCGCGTCCTCCAACGGTTCCGGCGAGACCATCGCGATCGTCGACGCGTACGACGACCCGAACGCCGCGGCCGACCTCACGGCCTACCGCTCGTACTACGGCCTCCCGGCGTGCACCACCGCCAGCGGCTGCTTCAAGAAGGTCAGCCAGACCGGCTCGACGACCTCCCTCCCCACCGCCGACAGCGGCTGGGCCGGTGAGATCTCGCTCGACGTCGACATGGCCAGCGCCATCTGCCCGAACTGCAAGATCCTGCTCGTCGAGGCCAAGTCGTCCTCCATGGCCAACCTCGGCACGGCCGTGAACGAGGCCGTTTCGCTCGGCGCGAAGTTCGTCTCCAACAGCTACGGCGGCTCGGAGTCCTCCTCCGACACGTCGTACGACTCCTCCTACTTCAAGCACGCCGGCGTCGCCATCACGGTCAGCGCGGGCGACGAGGGCTACGGCGCCGAGTACCCGGCCGCCTCCCGCTACGTCACCGCCGTCGGCGGCACCGCCCTCTCCACCAGCTCCAACTCCCGCGGCTGGACCGAGAAGGTCTGGAACACCAGCAGCACCGAGGGCACCGGCTCCGGCTGCTCCGCGTACGACACCAAGCCGACCTGGCAGACCGACACCGGCTGCACCAAGCGCATGGAGTCCGACGTCTCCGCCGTCGCCGACCCCGCCACCGGCGTCTCGGTCTACGACACCTACGGCGCCGACGGCACCAGCTGGAACACCTACGGCGGCACCAGCGCCTCCGCCCCGATCATCGCCGGCGTCTACGCCCTCGCGGGCACCCCGGGCACCAGCGACTACCCGGCCCAGTACCCGTACAACGCGGCCGGCACCTCCGCCCTCAACGACGTGACCAGCGGCAGCAACGGCACCTGCACCACCAGCTACTTCTGCACCGCGAAGTCGGGCTACGACGGCCCGACCGGCTGGGGCACGCCCGAGGGCCTCGACGCCTTCACCGGCTGATCCGAGCCAACCTCCGGGAAGATGCGGGCCGCGGCGACCAGCCGCGGCCCGTTCGCCGTGTCCGGGATAGCCTTCACCCGGAGAACACCGGCTCGACCGCCGACTCGACCACCCGCCCGACCACCCGTCAGAAACAGGGATACGGCCGGGTCGTGGCCGTAGAAGGGGTTAACGACGGAACCACACCACAGGTTCCGGTTCGACCTCATTGCCCGGCGTGACCTGCCGTGATACACAGAGTGACCATACGACTCTTCGTAAACCGATCCGCACTCCCGTGAGGGTTCCGTGTGGACCGGCGACCAGGTATTCGTACGAAACCCGCCAACCAATGACGCCAAGTCGACATACGGCAGCGTCATTGTCGGCGAGAATGGGCCCGACCTCTGCGCACCGTGGGCAGAGGGGGCAGAACTACCCACTAGGGGCGGTGACTTACATGCTTCTTGCAGCCGAAAAGGGCGACATCACCACGATCATCGGCGGGATCGCCCCGGACTGGGGCCCCTTCGGCAGCCTGGGCAACGAGGCGCGCGTGATGATCGAGGTCGTGATGGCGGTCGCCATCCTGCTCTGCCTCGGCATCGCGATCTGGGGCGCGGCCAAGCAGCGCATCGGCGCCACGGCCCTGCGCGACACCTTCAGCGCCGAGCAGGGCAAGGGCCTCATCATCGCGGGCCTGACCGGAGTCTTCATCATCGGCTCCCTCGGCACGCTCTTCACCATCGTGTACGGCATGGCCGTGTAGCCCGGCCGCCGGCAGCACCCGGATCCCCCTGCTCCCCTTCAACCCACCCGTCCGTCGTGCCCACCGGCTGAGGTTGCGTTTCCCTGATGTCGAGTCACCACACCGCGCCCGCGCGGCGGCCAGCACGGCTACCGTCGTACTACGCGGTTCACCAAGAGGTCGAGGGGGCGTACGCGGCATGAGTCTCGGCGACGAGCCCGGATACGGCGACACCTCGCGCGACGACGAAGGGGGCTACGGCGGCTCCGGCCAGACCCGGACCCGCCTCCCCGACCGCGGCGGCGACCCCTACGGTGGCGCCCGGCGCGGCCGGTCCTCCTCCCGCAGCCTGGTCACCGTGGTCGGTGTGGTCGTCCTGCTGATTGCGGCCATCGCCTTCGCGAACCGCGGCGGCGACGACGACTCCTCTTCGGGCAGCGACAGCACCAACAAGACCAAGACCTCGGCCACAGCACCTTCCGGCGAGCGCCCGGTGGATTCAAAGGTCGCCGGAATCCCGTCGGGCTTCGCCCACAGCGAGCAGGGGGCGGGGAGCGCGGCGGCGAACTATGGCGTGGCCCTGGGTTCCACAGGCATGTTCGCCACGGACCAGCGGCACGCGCTCGTCAATGCGGTGTACGCACCCGAGGTCGCCGCCGCTCGACAGTCGGACCTCGACAAGGCCTACTCCAGCGAGGGGTTCCTGACCAACATCGGTCTGAACAAGGACGGGTCCGCGCCCAACGGCCAGACTTTCGTCTCGCGGATCATCCCGGTGGGTACCAAGGTCACATCGTTCAGCGCCACCAACAGCACGGTCGAGCTCTGGTACACATCGCTCTTCGGTCTGTCCGGAGAGGGTTCCACCAACCCTGTCTCCGAGAGCTGGTTCACGACGACGTACCAGCTGAAGTGGATCAATGGTGACTGGAAGGTCGCCGACTTCACGCAAAAGGATGGGCCGGTTCCGGTCGGACGCGACCAGAAGGCCTCCACTGCTGACGACATGACCAAGGCTGTCGAAGAGTACGGAGGGTTCACGTATGCCCGCTAAACGACGCGTACTCAAGGTTGCCGCTGCCGTCACGGCCCTCCAGACCACCGCGGTACTGATGGCCACGCGTGCCTTCGCCGCCCCGACTCCTTCACCGTCGCCCTCCAAGAGCAATGACCCTTGCGACCTCATCCGGGGGCCCGCCAAGGACTACTGCGAACGCGGCAACAACAAATCCGGCTCCGGCGTAACCGGCAACAACGACCCCACCAGCACCCTCGACCCCCTCTCCTCCCTGGCAAAGGGCTGCGCGGAGGCGGCCTCCTGGACGGTCGACAAGCTCAGCGAAGCCGTGAAGGACACGGCGAACGTGGACTTCACGAACCAGAAGTTCCTCCAGCAGTACGCCGTGGTCTTCGCCGCGTCGACGATCCTGACCCTGCTGCTGTGGCTGCTGGCCGTGGCCAAGAGGGCGGTGCGAGGCGTCCCCCTCACCATCGCGCTGTCGGAGGCGATCGGCTTCCTCTGGCTCACCGTCCTGGCCTCGGCGTTCACCCCGCTGATCCTGTACACGGTCGTGTCCGCGACCGACGGCGTCACCGAAGTCCTCGCGAAGACGACCGGCAACCAGACGGACACCTTCTTCGGCACGTTCTCCGAAGCGCTGAAGAAGAACACGGACATCGGCGGCGGCCCGATCATGCTGATCGTGGTGTCGCTGGTGTCGATCCTCGCCGCAGGCGTGCTCTGGCTGGAGCTGGTGATCAGAGCCGCGCTGCTGTACGTCGGCGCGCTCCTCGGCACGGTCGTGTACGCGGGGCTCGTCGACAAGAACCTGTGGGGCCACGTCCGCCGCTGGGCGGGCATCATGATCGCGGTGATCCTGGTGAAACCGGTCATCGTCATCGTGCTGGGCCTGGCCGGCGCCCTGTCCGCGGACGACGGACCCGACGCCTTCTCCGCCGTGGTCTCCGGCCTCGCCATCATCCTGCTCGCCATCTTCGCGAGCGCGATGATCTACCGCTTCGTCCCGGGCTTCGGCGACGAGATCGCGGGCTCCCGCAACAACCGCATCATGCAGGGCGCCGAGGGCAAGGCCGCGGCCGTGATCAGCTCCCCGGCGACCCTGGTCGCGCAGGGCATCAAGACCCACAGCTCCCGCGCGGACAACAACGGCGGCGGGGGAGGCGGTGGCGGCAACCAGCGGCCCACCAACCCCGCGTCCGGCGGCGTGGCCGCTCACAGCACACGTACGCCCACGGGTGGCGGCGGATCTGTCCCCTCCGCCGCACCCCCGCCGCGCAGCAGCCCGGCGAACACACCGCACGCGAGCAACAGCCGCAACGGCAGTACCGGTACCAACAGAAGCAACCGCACGGGAGGTGAAGGGCGTTGACGACCGAGTCCCACGTGTCCCATCCGGTCACGCCCCGCCGTACATATCTGATCGGCCGCGCCCGGCCGAACGCGATCGTCGGCAGGAACCGCGAGTCCGGCGAGATCGCGCTGATCATCGTGGGCGCGTTCCTCGGCATGATGTGCGGGCTCCTCGTCCCCGTCCTCTTGTTCCGCATCGTGCTGCTGATGGGCTTCCCGCTGGTCGCCCTCGCCGCGGTGTACGTCCCGTACAAGCGGCGGACGTTCTACAAGTGGTTCGAGATCAACCGCAGTTACAAGCGCAGCCTGCGCAAGGGCACGGCGTACCGCAGCAACGTCATGGAGGCGGGCACCCGCGTCGACGGCCGCGAGGTCGAGATCGGTCCGCCGCCCGGCATCGGCCGGATCAGCTGGCTCGCCGCACCCTTCGGGCCCGACGAGATCGCCGTACTCCTGCACGCCGACCGGCGCACGGTCACGGCCGCGCTCGAGATCGAGGGCCCGGGCGTCGGCCTGCGCGACAGCGAGGACCAGGAGGCCCTCGTCGACCGCTTCGGCACACTGCTGAAGCACGTCGCGAACGGCGACGGCTTCGTCACCCGCATCCAGATGCTCGCCCGCACCCTCCCCGCCGACCCGGACGCCCACGCCAAGGACGTCTCCGTACGCGGGGACGACCGGTCCCCCGGCTGGCTGCAGAAGTCGTACGACCAGCTCCAGTCCATGGTGTCGACCAGCAGCGAGCAGCACCGCGCCTACCTCGTCGCCTGCATGCACTACTCGCGCGAACTGGCCGCCGAGGCACAGGCGATGGCCCGTGCGGCGCGACCGCAGGGCGGCCGGAAGATCGACCGGGACGCGGGACTCGCCGTCGTCATGGCGCGCGAGCTGACCGACATCTGCTCGCGGCTGCAGGAAGCCGACATCCGCGTACGACAGCCGCTGGGCCAGGGGCGGTTGGCGTCCCTCGTGCACTCCATGTACGACCCGGACCACCCCATCGACCACATCCAGGCGATGACGAAGCGGAACGCCTGGCCGGCCGAGCTCGACGCGATGGAGCCGACGTACCTCCAGGCGAAGACCCGCGAGTCCTCCACGCGCGCGCCCTGGTGCCACTCCACGGCCTGGGTGAAGGAGTGGCCGATGACCCCGGTCGGCGTCAACTTCCTTGCCCCGCTGCTGGTTCACACCCCGGACGTCATCCGCACGGTCGCCGTCACGATGGACCTCGAACCCACCGAGATCGCCATCGAGCGCATGCTGACCGAGAAGACGAACGACGACGCGGAAGCGTCCCGCGCCGCCAAGATGAACCGCACCGTCGACCCGCGCGACATCGCCTCGCACAACCGCCTGGACCAGCGCGGTGAGGACCTCGCGAGCGGCGCCGCCGGCGTCAACCTGGTCGGCTACATCACCGTCTCCTCACGCTCCCCGGAGGCCCTGGCCCGCGACAAGCGTACGATCCGTGCCTCCGCCGGCAAGTCGTATCTGAAGCTGGAGTGGTGCGACCGCGAGCACCACCGCGCCTTCGTGAACACACTGCCGTTCGCGACCGGAATCCGCAGGTAGGGGCCGACTTTCTGATGGGGCCGATGTTCTTGATGGGGCCGATGTTCTGATGGGGCTGATGATCTGATGCGGGATCCGCTGACCGCCGCCACCGACGCCTTCACGTCCTTCCTCTTCGGCAAGATCGAGACCACCCGGCTTCCGGTGCGTACGTCGACGGGCCAGGCCCAGGCGGTCTACCTGCCGACCGCCGCACCCGGCCTCGGCGACTCCGGCGTCATCATCGGACGCGAGGTGTACTCCGGGAAGGGCTACATCTACGACCCCTTCCAGCTGTACGGCCAGCAGCTCCCGGCCCCGCACTGGCTGGTCCTCGGCGAGTCCGGCAACGGCAAGTCGGCGCTGGAGAAGACGTACGTCCTAAGGCAGTTGAGGTTCCGCGACCGTCAGGTCGTCGTCCTCGACGCACAGGGCGAGGACGGCGTCGGCGAATGGAACCTCATCGCGGAAGAGCTGGGGATAACCCCCATCCGGCTGGACCCGACGGCGGCCCTGGACATGGGGATCCGCCTCAACCCCCTGGACCCGGCGATCACGACGACCGGACAGCTGGCGCTGCTCCGGACCATCATCGAGGTCGCGATGGGCCACGGCCTCGACGAGCGCTCCGGCTTCGCGCTCAAGGTCGCGCACGCGTACGTGAACGAGACGATCCTCGACCGCCAGCCCGTCCTGACCGACATCGTGGAGCAACTGCGCCACCCGGAACCGGAGTCGGCCGAGGCGATGAACGTCGCCATAGACGACGTACGGGCCTGGGGACTCGACGTCGCCCTGGTTCTGGACCGACTGGTCGACGGCGACCTGAGGGGCATGTTCGACGGCCCCACGACGGTCGGCATCGACCTGGACGCGCCCCTTATCGTCTTCGACCTCTCCCACATCGACCGCAACTCCATCGCCATGCCCATCCTGATGGCGATCGTCGGCGTGTGGCTGGAGCACACCTGGATCCGCCCCGACCGCAAGAAGCGCATCTTCCTGGTCGAGGAGGCGTGGCACATCATCAACAGCCCCTTCGTCGCCCAACTCTTCCAGCGTCTGCTGAAGTTCGGCCGACGGCTCGGTCTGTCGTTCGTGGCGGTCGTCCACCACCTGTCGGACGTGGTGGACGGTGCGGCGGCCAAGGAGGCGGCCGCCATCCTGAAGATGGCCTCGACCCGGACGATCTACGCCCAGAAGGCGGACGAGGCGAGGGCGACGGGACGGGTGATCGGCCTGCCCCGGTGGGCGGTGGAGATCATCCCGACCCTGACCCCCGGCATCGCGGTCTGGGACGTCAACGGCAATGTCCAGGTGGTCAAGCACCTGATCACGGAGACCGAACGCCCCCTCGTCTTCACCGACCGCGCCATGACCGAGTCCTCCGTCGACCACCTCTCCGACGACGCCCTGCACGCAGCCGAGCTGGAGGCGGAGGAGCGCGCGGCGGCCTTCATGGAGCAGCATCTCAGCGATCTCGACGACTCGTCCGAGTCCACGGTGGCGTGAGAGCGGAGAGCGGGGACCTGAGATGAGACCGGACGAGCGCGGGCGCGACCGCCGCCATGATCAGCGCCGCGAGGCCCGCCGCGAGGGCGAAGGGGGCATCCCCGACGGCCTGTTGGTCGGGTTCCTCGCCTTCCTCCTCGGCATGACCCTGATGGTGTGGTCGGCCACGGGCCTCGCGGGCTGGTTCGCCCAGGGCACCTGGCCCGACCACGTCACCTTCGCGCGCACCCCCTTGGCCATGCACCACCTGATCGGCCAGCCGCACGACGTCCCCGGCGCCTGGCCGGACACCCCCAAGACCCAACTGTCCGGCTACGGCCTCTTCTGGGGCCTGTTCATCGGCCAGCTGATGGTGCTGTTCGTCCTGACGGTGTTCACGATGGGCACGGTGGCGAGATGGCGAGCGGTCAGAAGGCGTGGCCTTTCAGCCCGTCCGGCGTTTGAGGACGAGGCCGTCCAGGCCGACAGCGGGGGGAAAGGGGGCGCAGCCCCCAGGACAACGGGACGGGAAGGGGCGGAGGGGGCGAAAGAAGTCCCCACCCCTCACGAACAGCCCGCGCCTGCACCAGCCCCATCCCCATCCCCAGCCCCAGTCCCTCAGCCCGAGCCCCAACTACAGGTCCCCGCCCCCCGAGGCCCCGTCCTCCTCGGCCCCGCCGAGACCCGGCACCCGGTGGCCATCCAGGCCGTACGGGACGCCGAGGGCCCCGTCCTGGTCGTCACCTCGAACCCGACGGTCTGGTCGGAGACCAAGGACGCGAGAGCCAAGCTGGGCCCCGTCCTGCTCTACGACCCCACGCACCTGTGCGACACCCCGGCCCGCCTCCACTGGTCCCCGGCCACGGGCTGCGAGGACAAGGCGACGGCCGTGGCAAGGGCGGCGGCGCTGCTCGCACCGGTGCGCCCCGGCGCCAAGGTGGACCAGGCGATGGCAGACGTCGCGGAAACGCTCCTGCGGAGCTATCTCCACGCCGCCGCGGTGGAGGGCAGGGCGTTCCGCCACGTCCACCGCTGGGCACAGGGCACCCAGGTCCAGGACGCCGTACGAACCCTCCGTACGAACCCCAAGGCCGCGTCCGGAGCTGCCGGCGAACTGGAGGCGGCGCTCACCTCGCACCCCGAACGGCGCGACATAGCGCAGGAGTTGACGGCTCGCGCGCTGTCCGCCCTGTTCACGGTCAACATCCGGGAATCCTGCACATCGAATCGAACTGACACCCTCGCCTTGGATTCCTTTGTCAACGAAGGGGGCACGCTTTATGTGGTCGGTGAACCCATCGAGGACCCCAAGGCGAACCCCGGCGCGATGCCGCTCCTGACGGCCCTCGCCTCAAGCGTGGTCGAGCGTGGCCGGCGCATGGCCGAACGGTCATCCTCCGGTCGCCTCGACCCACCACTTACGCTCGTCCTGGACGACGTGGCGGCGGTGGCTCCGCTTCCCCAGCTGCCGGAGCTGCTGTCCGCCGGCCCTGACCGGGGCCTGCCGACGCTGGCCCTGCTCCGCTCCCGGGAACAGGGCCGGGCGCGCTGGCCGCAGTACGAGCTACCGGTGTAGCACCGCCCCGGTACGACGGCAGGGACTGCGACGGCAGGACTTACGAGGCCCGGACCGACGAGGCCCGGACCTACGAGGCCCGGACCTACGACGGCAGGATCGCGAACTCCAGCTCCAGCGAGCTCTCGTCGCCGGGTACGGGAGCGGTGCCGCCGGTCGCGGCGAACCCGGTCCGGCGGTAGAACGCCTCGGCGCGCGAGTTCTTCTCGTGCACGAAGAGCCGGACCCGCTCCAGGCCCATCGCCCAGGACCACTCAAGGGCGGCGTCGAAGAGCGCCCCGGTGATCCCGTTCGCGCTCCCGCGGTGCTCCGGCCGTACGAACACCCCCACCACATGCCCCTGGCGCTGCTCGACCGGCTGCCCGAAGGGGTCCTGCGTCCCGGCCTCCTCGACCAGCACGATCGCGGTTCCGGCCCACACCCCGTCGGGCCCCACGGCGACGAACTGCTGCCGCTCAGTCGTCCCGACCGCCGCGCCCGCCGCCCGCTCCTGCCAGTACGCGTCCGCTCTGGCGATGGCGTCCTCGTACGTCTCCAGGAACGCCAGGTGGGCAACCGGGTCCTTCAGTGCGGCCAGCCGGAGTTCCTTCACGGCGGGCCATTCCTCGGAACGTATGGAGCGGATCACGTGGTTCATACAGGCCACCGTAATATCCAGGTGCTACACCGCCACTCCATTATTCGCAGAGAGAAGCAGGGAGATTCCTGCATGCCCAAGCCCACGCTCGAAGAACTCCGTCACGTCATCCACCCCCCGGGGAAACTGGACAGCCGCGCGGAACACTGGGCAGGCCGCCTCTACATGCGCTCGATCTCCCTGCGCGTGACCCGCCACATGCTCGGCACCCGGCTCTCGCCGAACCAGATCACGGCCGTCATGGTCGTCGCGGGCGTCCTCTCCGGAGTCGCCCTGATCCTGCCGGGCCTGGGCGGCGCCGTACTGTCCGTCGTCTTCATGCAGTTGTATCTGCTGCTCGACTGCGTGGACGGCGAAGTCGCCCGCTGGCGCAAGCAGTTCAGCCCGCTAGGCGTCTACCTGGACCGCCTCGGCGCCTACCTCGCCGACGCCGCCGTCATGGTCGGCATGGGCTGGCGCGCCGCCGAACTCGGCCTGGACCTCTATCTGGTGGCCGGCCTCGCGGCCGCCATCGGCGTCCTTCTCCTCAAGTCGTCCTCCGACCTCGTGCACGTGGCCCGGTCGGACAGCGGCATGGAGAAGGCCACCGACCAGTCCGTCGTTCCTCGCTCCAGCGGCCTGGCCCGGATCCGCCGTATCGCCTCGGCTGTCCAACTGCACCGCCTGGTCAACGGAATCGAGTGCACGATCCTGCTGCTCATCACCGCGATCATCGACCTGTCCCTCGGCGACCTGACGGCCACACGGATCGCAACGGTCGCCGTCACGGCGATCACCTGGCTTCTGGTCCCGGCACACATCGTGTCGATCGTGGCGTCGTCGCGCCTGAAGTAGCTCTGAAGCGACACCGGTAACGGCGGTGGTCCCCGGCTCACGCCACGGCACCGGCCTCGTGGTCACCGCCGGCGCGCTGCTGATCCTCAGCGTGGTC
>NZ_JBEXDZ010000154.1:0-23107 GCF_040606085.1 Streptomyces sp. NPDC005485
ACCTCGCCGACACCTTCCGCAACGCGGGCCTGCCCGTCGAGGTCGCCCGCACCGATCACGGGACCTCTCTCCCCGCCGCCGTGGACCTCGCCGCCCCACGACCCTCCCCGACTTCAGGTTCCGCTCAGGTTGCCGTTCCAGAGTCGTCGGCGCGGGGCCGGCCGTGAGGGGCGTGCCCACGATTCAGGGAGTCAGCGCCGATGACCGAGTTCGACACCGCAGAGTCCACCGCCGAGGAACCGCTCCCGGAGGCGGGCCGCAGAGCCCACGCGAATCGCCGCAACTTCATGCGCAAGGTCTTCTTCGCCGGCGGGGCCACGGCGGTCGCGACGATGGGCGGGGCCGGCGCCTGGGCCGCACTCGCCGACGATGCCACGGGAACGGCCGACGCGACCGCCTCCGCCTCCCCGAGCGGCGCACCCAGCGGAGCGCCCAGTGGCGGCCCGGGCGGCGGCACCGGCGGTCCCGGCAACCAGTCGATCACCGAGGATTTCTTCGGCCTCACCACCGACGGCAAGCGGATCGACGACCTCTACACGATCCATTCCACGGGCGTGGCCACCGCTCCGGTGATCGCCGCCGCGAACGCCTTCCTGGCCGGGCTCACCGACACCCAGAAGACCGCGACGCAGTTCACCGTCCACGCCACCGAGTGGCGGCTGTGGAGCAACGTCGACTCCTACACGCGTCAGGGTGTCACGCTCGCCGACATGACGGACGATCAGAAGGCGCTGGGAACAGCCCTGTTGAAGTCCGCGCTCAGTGCGGACGGCCTGGAGACCACCGAGAAGATCCGCCGGATCAACCAGGCGGCCGGTGAGGCGATCAACAACACCAAGTCCTTCAACGAGGACGCGTACTACTGGACGCTGATGGGCACCCCGTCCGCCACCGAGCCCTGGGGCTTCCAGTTCGACGGCCACCACCTGGTCGTCAACTACTTCGTTCTCGGCGACCAGGTCGTCATGAGCCCCTGCTTCTGGGGCTCCGAGCCGACCTCGATGGAGATCGACGGCGAGACCGTCACCGTCGTCCACGAGGAGGTGCTCGCCGGCCTCGCGTTCATCAACTCGCTGACCACCGCGCAGCAGGCGGTCGCGATCGCGTCCTCGACCAAGTCGAACGAGTCGATGAAGGCGGGCGCCTTCTCCGACAACGCGGTCCAGGAGTACACGGGCCTGCGGGCCGACGTGCTGAGCGGCGCACAGAAGAAGAAGCTCCTCGGCATCGTCGAGGCGTTCGTCGGCCGCGCCAAGGCCGACGTGGCCAAGGTGAAGATGGCCGAGGTCCGCAAGTACCTCAACGACACGTACGTCACCTGGGCCGGCGGCACCGGCGCCGATGACGCCTTCTACGTCCGGGTGCACAGCCCGGTCGTCTGGGTCGAGGTCGACTGCCAGGCGCCGGGCCCGCTCGCGGGCGCGTACGGCGCCACGCAGGGCAGCGGCGCCACCCAGAAGCACGTCCACTCCGTCTTCCGCACGCCGAACGGTAACGACTACGGGAGGGAGCTGCTGCGACAGCACTACCTGACGTCGCCTCACCACCGGTGACCACACGGGCAGTTGGGAAGCACATCTTCTCAACGCCACGCACACGCCTGTGAGTTCTCAGTCATGGCGAGGGCCGCACCCCTTTCGGGTGCGGCCCTCGTTGCGCCGGGCGTTTACAGAGGTGCCGCCGCGCGCTAGCTTCACCAGTGAGTGAGGTGGGAGCGCTCCCATATCTCGGCGGACCGGAACCCGCCGGGCCGGGACCGCTCCCACCTCGCGCGGAACCCCCACGGCATCGAGCGAAGGAGCTCTTGTCATGTACTTAACAATTCCGCGATTATCGTCACCTTCCCGCGCCCGCCGCAGAGCCTTCCTCCTCATCCTGCTGGCCCTCCTCACCACGATCCCGGCCCTCGGCCTGGTCGTCTCGACGGGCGGGAAGGCCGAGGCCCACGGCACCCCCATGAAGCCCGGCAGCCGTACCTTCCTGTGCTGGCAGGACGGACTCACCGACACCGGTGAGATCAAGCCCGTCAACCCGGCCTGCAAGGCGGCGCAGCAGGTCAGCGGCACCACGCCCTTCTACAACTGGTTCTCGGTGCTCCGCTCCGACGGTGCCGGCCGCACCCGTGGCTTCGTGCCCGACGGGGAGCTGTGCAGCGGCGGCAACCCGAACTTCAAGGGCTTCAACGTCCCGCGCAGCGACTGGCCGCTCACCCACCTGACCTCGGGCGCGACGGTCGACTTCTCCTACAACGCCTGGGCCGCGCACCCCGGTTGGTTCTACGTCTACATCACCAAGGACGGCTTCGACCCGACCAAGACGCTCACCTGGAACGACATCGAGGAGCAGCCGTTCCTCAGCGTCGACCACCCGCCGCTGCACGGCTCACCGGGCACGGTCGAGGCCAACTACTCCTGGAGCGGCAAGCTTCCGGCGAACAAGTCGGGCCGCCACATCGTCTACATGGTCTGGCAGCGTTCCGACAGCGCGGAGACCTTCTACTCCTGCTCCGACGTCGTCTTCGACGGCGGCAACGGCGAGGTCACCGGCATTCACGACCCGGGCAACCCGACCGACCCCGTGCCCGGCAAGTGCTCCGCCACCCGTCGTACGACGAACAGCTGGTCCGGCGGCTACCAGGCCGAGGTGACCGTCACCAACACCGGCGATGTGCCGATGCTCGGCTGGATGGTCGACTGGTCGCTGCCCGGCGGGCAGTCGGTGGCCAGCCTCTGGAACGGAAACGCGACGTACACCGGGCAGGAGGTGATGGTGCACAACGCCGACTGGAACGGGTCGCTGAGTCCGGGTGGCACCACGACGTTCGGATACGTCGTCCAGGGCTCGGGCGACGATCCGTCGACCACGCTTCCGTGCCAGGTTGGTTGAGTCGCTCAGGGCGGACCGGGTGGGCGTTCGGGACTCACCCGGTCCGCGAGCCCGAGCGCGGTCGGGGGAGTTCCCGGCCCGGGATGGAACATGGCTTGTGATGACGACGGCCGTGGCGTGCGACAACGTTGTCGAGTGGTCTATACAAACTCTACCGCCTCAACGGACAACGATGTCAAGTCAGTTGACCGGCTACCGGCGACCGAGGAGGTTTCCCAGGTCGTGAGGGGCGGGCTCCCGGTTGGGCCATCGGGGTCCGTGCCGAGCGCGTCACCGGTGTCGCACGCGGTCTTCCGTGGTACCGGTGGCGCACGTTACTGTCCCTGCGGCTTGTGCGACCTGTGGTGCGCGACCCGTCCGAAGGAGGAGGGGCCGCGTCATGCGTTTCCGTCCGTCATCCGTGCTGCTCGCCGTCGTCCTGACAGCCGGCGGCGCCATTCCGGCCCTGGCCGCGCCCGCGGCCGCCCCACCGGACCTGGTCCGGGACCCCACCCCGTACGTCGACCCGCTCATCGGCACCAAGAACGGCGGCAACGTCTTCCCCGGCGCCGTCGTGCCGTTCGGCATGCTCGCCTGGAGCCCCGAGAACACTCGCGGCGACGCGACCCGTACGGCCGCCCCCGGCGGCTACCAGTACGACGCCACCCGCATCCGGGGCTTCAGCCTGACCCACATGTCCGGCACCGGCTGCGCGGGCGGCAGCGGGGACATCCCGTTCTTCCCGTACGCCGGTGAGGTCACCTCCTCCCCGGCGAGCGACACCAAGGACGCCGTGTACGCCGCGGACTTCAAGCACACCGACGAGACCGCGGAGCCCGGCCACTACAAGGTGGGCCTCGCCTCGGGCGTCACCGCCGATCTCACGGCAACCGCGCGCACCGGTTCCGGCCGCTTCACCTTCCCCGCGGACAAGCCCGCCTCACTGCTGATCCGCACCGCCAACTCCGAGGTGGGCTCGACGACTTCGGACCTCCGCATCGACTCGGCGGCCCGCACCGTCTCCGGCTCCGTCACCTCCGGCAACTTCTGCGGATACCTCGACCCCGAGGGCCGACGCGCCTACTACACCCTCCACTTCACCGCCCGCTTCGACCGCGCCTTCAAGGCGACCGGCACCTGGCAGGACGACAAGCTGAGCCCGGGGTCGACGCAGGCGAGCGGCGGCACCGGCGGGTTCGCGCAGGGCGGCCGTCCCGTCGCCGGCAAGGGCGCGGGCGGCTATGTCGAGTTCGCGCCCGGCGCGGACCCCGTGAACGTCAAGGTCGGTATCTCCTACGTCAGCCGGGCGGGCGCCGAGGCGAACCTCGCCGCGGAGAACCCGCCGAAGAGGTCCTTCGACGCTGTGCGTGCGGCGGCTCACCGGGCCTGGCGGGACCGGCTGGGCGCCATCGGGACCGGCGGCGGCACGGACGCCGAGCGCACCACCTTCTACACCGCGCTCTACCACTCCCTCCTGCACCCGAACGTCATCAGCGACGCCGACCGCAGATACCGGGGGAGCGACGACAAGGTGCACGTCGTGCGCCGCGGCCACCGGGCCCAGTACGGCACCTTCTCCGGCTGGGACGTCTACCGCTCGCAGGTCCAGCTCCTCACCCTCCTCGATCCGCGCACCGGCTCGGACATCGCGCAGTCACTGCTCGAACTCGCCCGGCAGAACGGGGGAGTGTGGGACCGCTGGCTGCACGGCGCGAGCGGCACCCACGTCATGAACGGCGACCCGTCGGCGCCCGCCCTCGCAGGGATCCGGGCCTTCGGCGGCACCGACTTCGACCTGCGCGGCGCGCTGGACTCGCTGGTGAAGGCGGCGACGGAGCCGACGCCGCAGGACCTGTCCGCGGCGGGCAAACCGGTGCTGTCCGTGGGGCAACGCCCCTCCCTGGACAAGTACATGGAGCACCACTACATGCCGTCCGTCTCCAACGCCTGGGGCGGCGCGGCCGAGACCCTCGAAATGTCGGGCGCGGACTTCGCGATCTCCCAACTCGCCCGAGCGGCAGGCGAGAAGGTCACCGCCACCACCTTCGCCAAGCGCTCCCAGTGGTGGCAGAACAACTTCAACATCGCCGCCGATCCCACCGGCGGCTACATCGCGAACCGCAAGGCGGACGGCAGTTGGGTCACCGGCTTCACCCCGGCCACCGGAAACGGCTTCGTCGAGGGCACGGCCGCCCAGTACACCTGGATGGTGCAGCACGACCCCGCCGGGCTCTTCGCGGCGATGGGCGGCCGCGACAAGGCCATGGCCCGCCTGGACACGTTCTTCCACAACGCCGACGGCAGCTGGGCCTTCTCCGGCAGCGGTGGAGACAAGTCCGAGCTGGACAACGAGCCCTCGGTCAACGTGCCCTATCTGTACGCGTACGCGGGCGCTCCCTACAAGACGCAGGAGACGGTCCGGGCGGCGATGGGGAAGCTCTGGTCGACGCAGCCCGGCGGCATCCCGGGCAACGACGACCTGGGCGAGATGTCGTCCTGGTACGTCTTCTCCGCGCTCGGCATGTATCCCCAGGTGCCCTCCCGCCCCGAACTGACCCTCGCCTCACCGCTGTTCCCCCGCGTCCACATCGACCGCCCGGGCGGCCACGACATCGAGATCCGGGCCGCGGGAGCCGCCGCCGACTCGCCGTACATCCAGTCCCTGAAGGTCAACGGCCGTACCAGCCACCGCCCTTGGCTCCCCGCCTCCTTCGTACGGGACGGCGGAACCCTCGACTACACCCTCTCCGGCACGGCCGACCGCACCTGGGGCACGGACGCGGCCGACGCCCCGCCGTCCTTCCGCGAGGGCGAGCAGCCGTACCAGATCGGCGTGGGCCCGACGGCGGCGATGCTCGCCCCCGGCGGCAGCACGAAGATCGGCATCCGTGCGCTCGCGCTGAACGGCGCCGCCGGGCCCGAGGTCCGCTTCCGGGTGCGGACCCCCGACGGTGTGACCGCGACACCCGCCGAGGGCACGGTCACCGACGGCTCCCAGGAGATCACCCTGTCCGCCGAGGACACCGCGAAGCAGGGGTTCTACGACGTCAGGGTCACCGTCACGTCCGGCGACACGTCGTACGAGCAGCCGGTGGCCCTCACCGTCGCGGCCCCCGGCTCGCTGCCGGCCGCGTACAACAACACGGGTGTCTCGGACGACGACGGCGAACACGACGAGGCCGACTTCGACGGCGGCGGCTGGAGCTACTCCCGGCAGGCCCTCGCCGCGGCGGGCCTGACCCCCGGCAAGCAGGGCACGGTGTCCGGCGGTCTCGCCTTCACCTGGCCCGACTCGCCGTCGGGCCGCCCCGACAACGCCTCGGCGACCTCCCAGACCATCGAACTGCCAAGCTCCGCAACCGAGTTGAGTTTCATCGGCAGCGCCGTGAACGGCAACCAGCAGACCAAGGCGACTGTCACCTACAGCGACGGCAGCACGGAGTCCGTCGACCTCTCCTTCACCGACTGGACCGTCGGCGGCGGAGGCGGCACCGTCCAGTACGGCAACGAGGTCGTCGCCAAGACCGCGTACCGCAACGTCGCGGGCGCCGACAAGGATTCGGTCCCCACGTACGTCTTCGCGACCAAGCCGTTCACGGCTCCGGCGGGCAAGAACATCCGGAGCGTGAAACTGCCGGACAACGCGGATCTGCACGTCTTCACCCTCGCGGTGCGCTGAACAGCCGATCCCCGCAAGGCAGTCCGCCTCCGCCGGTGCTCCGTCCGGCGGAGGCGGTAGCGTGTGCGGCTCCGACGCCCCCTGCCCCGGAGGAGCCATGAGCCGGCGATCGACAGCGCTGCGGCGCACCGCCTTCTGCCTGGCGCTGACGCTGCTGCTGGGGGCTTTCGCCGGGTGCGGCGCCATCGGCGATCAGAAGAAGTCGACGATCTCGGTGCCGGAGCTGTTCTATCTGCGACCCACCGGGGACCACTCCGGCCCGACCAACAAGGTGCCCTTCCACGTCGAGGCCGAGGACGTGAAGGCGAGAAGCCGGTACGGAACGCTGGACCATGAACTGATTGTGGACGTCACGGGATCCGAGGGCGCGGTACGGCTGGAGATCGCGGACATCCGCAAGAAGAACCCCCGGTGCGCGGGGGACGCCGCCCGCGTCGTCTGCCACGTGAGCGGGACCTACAACAGCTGGTCGGACCTGGACCGGGTCTATCCGGTCGCCGCTCATGGCAGCAAGCCGGGCGACAGCGGACTGGTCCGCTTCAGCTTCGGCACCCAGAAGGGGAAGAAGCTCACCGCCCGCACCCGGGTCGTCGTCGGTGAACCCGTGGTGAAGATGCGCACGACCAAGGTGTTCAAGGACGTCGGCCCGGGCTCGGTCCTCAGCGCCCCGGTCGTGGTCCGCAACACCGGAGAGGTGCCCGTGCGAGGCGTCGGCCTGAAACTCGCCGTCCAGTCCGGCGTGAGTTTCGAGCACCGGTACGGCAACTGCCGCTACCCGGAACTCCAGAAGGACTCCCTCGCGGTGTGCGAGTTCCCTGCGCTGCACATCCCGCCCGGCCGGGCGGTCACCCTGCACCCGGACCTGGCGCTGAACGTCTCCACGACCGAGATGTACGCCTCCTTCCATCAGGAGGCGTGGGCCCTGGACATGGGACCCGCCAAGTACAGCGTGGTGCCGAAGGGCGGTGACCTCGGCGACGGCCCGCGACTGAAGGTCGGCGCCGCGACGAAGGCCGACCTGACCGGCACGTTCACCGGCGGTGACGTGTGGAGCCAGGTGCGCGTGGACACCCATGCCGACTTCGAGGTCTCTCCCGTCGAGGTGCACGGCGCGCGCGACTCCGAGCAGACCGTCCACCTCAAGGTCCGCAACAACGGTCCCGCCAACCCCGGAGGCGCGAAGCTGCTGTTCGCCCCACCGCCGGGCACCACCGTGGTCAAGCAGCCCATGGAAGCGATCGACGAGGACGTGTACGAGCCCTACTGCGACCTGGACGAGGGCACGTACTCCTGCTTCGTGCAGGGCGGCCTCGACGCCGGGAAGGCGCGCACCTTCGACTTCACGCTCAGGGTCGGCGGCCCCGGCGAGGGCAGTGTGCGGGTGACGGACACTGCCGACACCGGCCGCCGCGACCCCGACCCCGCCAACGACACGGCACCGGTTACCGTCCTGCCGTAACCGGTGCCGCGCGTTCAGTGCTTCCGTGCTTCAGGGCCCCCGCGTCAGGCCAGCAGCTCCACCTCCGCCAGCGTCGCCGCGCCGTCGAGGACCAGGCGGTAGTGCGTGTACGGGCCCGGGTCCGCGACCGAGAACGCCCGGGTCTGCCGGTCCCACGTGAAGGACTCGCCGGAACGCCGGTCGACGTCGGCCCACTTGGTGCCGTCGCTCGAACCCTGGAGGACCCAGCCGGTCGGCGCCTTCGAGCGGTCCGACGACGTCAGCGTGTACTGAACCGCCCGGGCATCACCGGCAGTCGGCAGGTCGACCGACGTGACGCTCGTGTCGGTGGCCGAGGTGTTGTCGAAGAGCGCGCCGCTGCCCTTGAGGACGTCCGCGCGGGGCGTGGGCACCTTGTCGTCCTGGGTGATCGACGCCGGTGCCGCGTTCTTCCCGCTGCCCCAGGCGGACGGCTTCGCGCCCATCTCGAAGCGCAGGACCCCGCCGTGTTCGAGCAGTTCGTGCGGCAGTGAAGTCGACTTCCACGTACGGCCGTTGACCTTCACGCCCTGCACGTACACGTTCCGCGCACTGTTCTTCGGCGCGCTGATCACCAGGTCCTTGCCGTTCTCCAGGTGGACGGTCGCCTTGGTGAACAGCGGGGAGCCGATGGCGTATTCGCCGCTGCCCATCACCAGCGGGTAGAAGCCGAGCGAGGAGAACAGGTACCAGGCGGACTGCTCGCCGTTGTCCTCGTCGCCGTGGTAGCCCTGGCCGATCTCGCTGCCGGTGTAGAGGCGGGAGAGGACCTCGCGGACGTTCTTCTGCGTCTTCCAGGGCTGCCCGGCCGCGTCGTACATGTAATTCACGTGGTGGGCCACCTGGTTGGAGTGTCCGTACATGCCCATGCGCACATCACGGGCCTCCGTCATCTCGTGGATGACCCCGCCGTACGAGCCGACGAACTCGGGCGAGGCGGTCTCCGGCGTGGCGAAGTACGTGTCGAGCTTCTGCCCCAGCGCGCCGCGGCCGCCGTACAGGTTCGCAAGGCCCCGGCTGTCCTGCGGCGCCGTGAACGCGTACCCCCAGCCGTTCGTCTCCGTGTAGTCGTAACCCCACACGCGTGGGTCGAACTTCGAGGAGTCGACCCGCCAGCCGCCCTTCGCGTCCCGGCCCTGGAAGAAGCCGGCCTTGGAGTCGAAGAGGTTGACGTAGTCCTGGGCCCGGTTGAGGAAGTAGGCGGCCTCCTCCTTGTAGCGCTTCTTGCCGGTCTTCTTGTAGAGCGCCTGGCCCATCCTCGCGATGCCGTAGTCGTTGACGTAGCCCTCCATCGCCCAGGAGAAGCCCTCGTTGGTGTCGGTGCTGGTGTACCCGAGGAACGGGGAGGTCGCCATGCCCTTGCGGCCGACCCCGGACGAGGGCGGCACGACCGTCGCGTTCTTGACGGCGGCGTCGTATGCCGCCGCCGCGTCGAAGTGCACGCCCTTCACGTACGCGTCGGCGAACGCCACGTCCGACGACGTGCCGGTCATCAGATCCGCGTACCCGGGCGAGGACCAGCGCGAGGTCCACCCGCCGTCCTTGTACTGCTGAACGAACCCGTCGACCATCTCACCGGCCTGAGAGGGCGTCAGGAAGGAGTACGCCGGCCAGGTCGTCCGATAGGTGTCCCAGAAGCCGTTGTTGACGTACACCTTGCCGTCGACGATCTTCGCGCCGGTGTGCGTGGGCGTGTCCGGATTCGGCATCGGGGAGAACGGCGAGGCGTACTGGAACTTCGAACCTACCTTCTCGAAGCCCGAGTTGGGGTACAGGTACAGCCGGTACATGCTGGAGTACAGCGTTGTCAGCTGGTCCGGTGTCGCGCCCTCCACCTCGACCTTGCCGAGGAGCTTGTCCCACTGGTGCCGGGCGCGGTCCTTGACCGCCTGGAAGGAGGTGCCGTCCGGGATCTCCTGGCGCAGGTTGTCCTTGGCCTGGTCGACGCTGATGAGCGAGGTGGCGAGGCGCAGGGTGACCGTGTGGTCGGCGCCGGGCTTGAACTTCAGATAGCCCTTGACCCCGCTGGAGTCGCCCTCGGTCACCGGTGCGTCGAACGTCCCGTAGACGAAGAGCCGGGTCGCCCCCGTCGACAG
Source organism: Streptomyces sp. NPDC005485 (assembly GCF_040606085.1). Classification (NCBI taxonomy): domain Bacteria; kingdom Bacillati; phylum Actinomycetota; class Actinomycetes; order Kitasatosporales; family Streptomycetaceae; genus Streptomyces; species Streptomyces sp. NPDC005485. The sequence continues at coordinate 10,118 of NZ_JBEXDZ010000154.1, forward strand.
GCCCGACTTCACGTCCGAGTAGCCCGTGACCACTCCGGCGGCCTTGTCGAGCGTCAGCCCCGCCTGCTCCGTCACGTTGTCGAAGACCACGCTCGCGTCGTCACCGGGATAGGTGAAGCGCAGCGCGGCCGCGTGGTCCGTGGGCGCCATCTCCGCCTTGAGGCCGTTCTCGAACTTCACGCCGTAGTAGTACGGGCGCGCCGTCTCGTTCTCGTGCCGGAAGGCCAGCGCACGGGCGGCGCGGCCGGTGTCCGGGGTGCCGGACGCGGCCGACGGCATCACCTGGAAGGTCTGCCGGTCGCCCATCCAGGGGCTCGGCTCATGGCTGGCACTGAACGCCTGGACGGTCGGCAGGTTGTCCGCGTTGTTGGCCCGCGCATAGTCGTAGAGCCAGCTCAGGGAGCCCGCGTTGGTCACCGGCGTCCAGAAGTTGAAGCCGTGCGGCACCGCGGTCGCGGGGAAGTTGTTGCCGCGCGAGAAGCCGCCGCTGGAGTTGGTGCCGCGCGTCGTCAGCGCGTAGTCGGACAGGTGGGCCTTCGGCTTCTGGGGCGCCGCGACCTTGAGGGCCACGTCGTCGAGCCAGCCGCGGAACTTCGCCGGGCCCTTGGGGGAGTCGTACGCCACCAGAATCCGGTCGACCGTCTTCCCGGAGGCGACGGAGCCGATCCGCGAGGCGACGTTGTTCCACTGGTTGACGTACAGCACCTTCGCCGCGCCCTGTCCCTGCGGCGTCAGCGCGAACCCGTGGCTGTCGGTCGCCTTCAGGTCGCTCAGATAGGTGCCGTCCGTGAACGCCAGGTCCACGGACACGTTCGTGGCGTCGTAGTCCCGGTCGCCGTCCGCCATCGACGGGAAGATCCGGTACGACAGCTCGGTGTCCCGCCCGACCGCCACATCGACGTCGAAGACCTTGTTGTACGAGTACGCCCGGCCGTCCGCCTTGTGCGTGCCGGCGTACCTGAGGGCCCGCTTGCCGGTGAAGCCCGCGCCGGCCTTGGCGGTGGGGGAGCCGCTCGGGCCGCGGTCCACCAGCGAGAGCATGTCCTTGGGCGCGGGCTCCTCGCTGCCGCCCGTCGAGAACTGGACATCGGACAGCTGGAGGATGTCCCCGCCGTTGTTCTTCGTGACGTCGAGCCGGAAGTGCTGGTACTCGACGGGACTCGCGATGTCGTACGTCTGCGTCCGGAACCGCTCGGGGAAGGACTCGCCGGTGCGCGTGTCGAGGGTCTTCCAGTCCTTGCCGTCCGTGGAGCCCTGAAGGGTCCAGTCCTCGGGGTCGCGCTCGTCGTGGTCGTTGGCCGACGTCAGCGCGTACGTGACGACCTTGACCGGCGCGTCCAGGTCGAACTCGGCCCAGCCGGTGGGCTCGAAAGTGAGCCACTTGGTGCTCGGCTCACCGTCGACGAGGTTCTCCTTCACCTCGCCCGCGCCCGAGTTCTCCCCGCTCGCCCGGACATCGGTGACATGGTCGGTCACATTGCCGGGGATGCCGCTGCTGTAGCCGCCGTCGACGCCATCGGCCCGTTTCGTACCATCCGCTGACGTATCGACCGTATTCAGCCAGTCCGGTGCGGGATCGCCCGACTCGAAGGACGAGGCGAACTCCCGGTCGGCGGCAGCCGCTCGGGCGGGCAGGGCGACCGCCGCGCCCTGCGAGGCCGCCACCAGGGCCAGGGCCGCCACCCCCAGGACCGTCGGAGCACCCCACTTGTAACGAGCTCTGTGATGCATGCGAGAGCACCCTCCCTGCGCGCTGGACAACGTTGTCACATTCGCTGCGCAAGGATCAGTAGGGGGTCAAGTTGTCAGTGATGTCAAGGGTGTTGGATGCGGCATCCGGGGTGCATGTCGTACGACTGGTGACTTATCACGCACGCGGCAGGAGGCCTCGTGGAATGGATCTTCGCCGGGGCCGCGCACAGGGGCCTCATATTTCCGAGAGGTCTCAACTCGGAAAAGACCGACAGCCAACCTTGCATTCGATCTTGCTCCGCTGGCGGGAAGTGGACTATACCTGTCGGCGTCTGCCCCGCCGTTCGATCGGTCGGGCACGAGCCCCGGGGGAGGCGGAAAGGGTGGTTTGACGTGCCGTGCACACCGGCTGCCGTGTATTCCCACCGATCCCGGAACATCACCTACTCAGTACTGCCCGCATTTCCTGCATGACCCCAGCTTGACCTAACTGCGGTGCCGGGGAGGATCCGGTTCACCGCCTGAGTCCTGGAGAAGGCGAGGACTTGAGCATGGGATCCACTTCCGCCGAGAACAGCAGCACCGAAGGCGTCGGCCGCCGCGATCTGATCAAGCGGTCCGCAGCACTGGGCCTGATCACCGTCCCCACCATGAGCTTCCTGTCCGCCTGCGCGAGCGGCGGCGGAGACGACAGCTCCGGCGACGAGAACCAGGGCAAGACCAGCAAGAAGAACCCCTTCGGCGTGGACAAGGGCACCAAGGTCGACGTCGTCGTCTTCAAGGGCGGATACGGCGACGACTACGCCAAGGCCTGGGAAGCCGCCTTCGACAAGAAGTGGGGCACCAAGAGCGTCCACACGGGCACCCAGGAGATCACCGGCAAGCTCCAGCCCCGCTTCAACAACAACACCCCGCCGGACATCGTCGACGACTCCGGCGCCCAGCAGATCAAGCTGGACGTGCTCGCCAAGAACGGCCAACTGCTCGACCTGGCCGCCGTGCTCGACGCCCCGTCCATCGACGACCCGAGCAAGAAGGTCCGCGACACCCTCATCCCCGGCACGCTCGACCCGGGCCTGCAGGGCGGCAAGGTCGTGGCCCTCAACTACATCTACACGGTGTGGGGCCTGTGGTACTCCGGCAAGCTCTTCAAGGAGAAGGGCTGGGAGGTGCCGAAGACCTGGGACGACTTCCTCGCCATCTGCAAGGACGCCAAGTCGCAGGGCATCGGCGGCCTCGCCCACCAGGGCAAGTACCCGTACTACATCAACGTCGCCATCATGGACCTGATCGCCAAGAAGGGCGGTCTGGACGCCATGAAGGCGATCGACAACCTCGACCCGAAGGCGTTCGTCGGGTCCGACGCCGCCCAGGCGGCCATCGAGGCGATCTACGAGGTCGTCGAGAAGGGCTACCTGCTGCCGGGCACCAACGGCCTCACCCACACCGAGTCGCAGACCCGCTGGAACCAGTACAAGGCCGCGTTCATCACCTGCGGCTCCTGGCTGGAGAACGAGCAGCTCAAGCAGACCCCGGCCGACTTCGACATGAAGTTCATGCCGATGCCCAACCTGCCCGGCAGCGCGCTGCCCTTCGAGGCGATCCGGGCCGGCTCGGGTGAGCCCTTCATCATCCCCGCGAAGGCCGGAAACCTGCCTGCCGCCAAGGAGTTCATGCGGAGCATGCTCTCCAAGGAGTGGTCGACGCTCTTCGCGCAGAAGGCCAACTCGCTCACCATCCTCAAGGACGGCGTCGCCACCGGCGTAAAACTGCGTCCGGGTACGCAGTCCACCGTTGAGGCATCGAAGGCGGCGGGCGACAATACCTTCAACTATCTGTACCCCAACTGGTACAGCGAGATGGGCACCGCCATCGAGAACGCGTCCAACGAGCTGATGTCCAAGCGTATTCAGCCGAAGGAATGGCTGAAGCGGGCTCAGGCCGCCGTCGACAAGGCCGCCAAGGACCCGGCGTCCAAGAAGAACCACCGCGACTGACACGCAACCCGGAACACCAGGGTCACGCACACCCGGAACACCAGGGGCAGGATGCCATGCGAAAAGGGCAGTACCGGTTCGTCGCGGGGTTTCTCCTCGCTCCTTTGGCGCTGTATCTGATCTTCGTGATCTGGCCGTACATACAGACCATCGGCTACTCCTTCACCGACTGGACGGGCCAGTCACAGAAGTTCAGCTTCGTCGGCCTGGACAATTACACGGCGTTGTTCAAGGACGACGTGTTCATGGGCGCCATCTGGCACAACATCCTGTTCCTGGTGTTCATCCCGGTGATCACCATCCTGCTCGCCCTCTTCTTCGCCTTCATGGTGAACGCGGGCGGGCGGGGCCGGGCCGGCGGTGTCGAGGGCGTCGCCGGCTCGAAGTTCTACAAGATCGTCTACTTCTTCCCGCAGGTGCTCTCGCTCGCGATCGTCGCCGTCCTGTTCGGCGCGCTCTACCGAAGTGACGGCGGTGGCCTGCTCAACGGCATCCTGATCAAGCTGGGCCTCGTCGACGCGAACAATCCGATCGAGTGGATGAACGAGCCCAAGCTCGTCCTGTGGTGCCTGATGGCGGTGGTGGTCTGGCACGGCGTCGGCTTCTACCTGGTGCTGTTCTCGGCCGCCATGCAGTCCATCCCGAAGGACATCTACGAGGCCGCGCTGCTCGACGGCGCCGGCCGCGGGCACACCTTCTTCCGGGTCACCCTGCCCCTGCTGTGGGACACGGTGCAGACGGCGTGGGTCTACCTCGGCATCATCGCGATGGACATGTTCGTGCTCGTCTCCACCATGACCCAGGGCACCGGGTACGGCGGCGGGCCCGACCACCACAGCGACGTCATGGCGAACGTCATGATGCGCAACTTCCTCTACTTCGGAAAGAGCGGCTACGCCTGCGCCATGGGCGTCGTCATGCTGCTCCTCACCCTGGTCCTGTCCGTGGTCACGCTGCGCGCCACCCGCCGCGAGCGCATCGAGTTCTGAGCGGGAGAGAGACCATGAGCGCACCCATCACCGAACCGACCAAGGTCGACACACCCGGCGTACCCCCCGGAGGCACGGTAAAGAAGGCCCCGCCGCGGCCCGGCGACAAGCGCAGCGAGGGCATGACCCTCAATGTCTTCTCGCACGGATTCCTCGCCCTGTGGGCCGTGTTGATCATCCTTCCGCTGCTCTGGCTGGTCCTGAGCTCCTTCAAGACCGACGCGCAGATCGGCGGCTCGGCCCTGGGCTGGCCCTCCAACTGGCAGCTGGACGTGTTCAGCAGGGCCTGGGACAAGGGCATCGGCGACTACTTCGCCAACACCCTCATCGTGCTGGTGTTCTCGGTCCCGCTGACCATGCTGCTGGGCTCGATGGCGGCCTATGTGCTGGCCCGCTACGAGTTCCCGGGCAACCGGCTCGTCTACTACTTCTTCGTCGGCGGGGCGATGTTCCCGGTGTTCCTCGCCCTCGTGCCGCTGTTCTTCATGGTCAAGCGGCTCGACATGTTGAACACCTACCAGGGTCTGATCCTGGTGTACGTCGCCTACTCGATGCCGTTCACCGTGTTCTTCATGCACGCCTTCTTCCGCACGCTGCCGAACGCGGTCTTCGAGGCCGCGGTCCTGGACGGCGCCTCGCACAGCCGGGCGTTCTTCCAGGTCATGCTGCCGATGGCGAAGCCCGGCCTGCTGAGCGTCGGCATCTTCAACGTGCTGGGCCAGTGGAACCAGTACATCCTGCCGTCGGTGCTGATGCAGCCGCAGAAGGGCGGCGATCCGGAACGGTACGTGCTCACCCAGGGCCTCATCCAGCTCCAGCAGCAGCAGGGCTACGCCACCGACCTGCCCGTCCTCTTCGCCGGCGTCACCATTGCCATGATCCCGATGCTCGTCGTCTACCTGTCCTTCCAACGCCAGGTCCAGGCCGGTATGACCTCGGCCACGCTCAAGTAGCCCTGCCGCACGTTTCGCTCGTCCAGCGCCTGCGCCACCCTCGCTCCAGGGGGTGGCGCAGGCGTCTTCGGGAAAGAGGCCGCGGCGCGACGGGGTGTGAACCGAAGGGAGAGCGTCCCTGCGGTTCGCGGCCGAAAGGGTGACAAATTACGCACGGCCGGGCTTCCGCTGGTGTGGCGTGCGTCACGGATGTCGTTGCGTCCCTGGTCAGCGCCTTGCCTCCGGCGTCAGGGCTGGGTTTTCCGCTTCCGAGGCGTCGCGCATCGTCCGGGCCGGGCCTTCATCTGTGTGCCCTATTGCCCAGATGTGGCGCAACCTCTTGACGGGAGGTAACCCAAACGGCTCAGCTTAGAGTTCACTAGTTGGACATAGACGGGGCCTCATTGTGGCGGCCCCGTACGCGGGAGGTCGTCGTGGAGACTCCGGGGTCGCAGTCGTCGCTGCACCGGGCCAATCTGGAGCGCGTCGTCCGTGCGGTGCGGCTTGCGGGCTCGCTGACGCAGGCGGAGATCGCGAGGACGACGGGCCTGTCCGCCGCGACCGTCTCCAATATCGTCCGCGAGCTCAAGGACGGTGGAACGGTCGAGGTCACACCCACTTCGGCCGGGGGCCGCAGGGCCCGCAGCGTCAGCCTGAGCGGCGATGCCGGCATTGTCATCGGCGTGGACTTCGGGCATACGCATTTGCGCGTCGCGGTCGGGAATCTCGCCCACCAGGTGCTCGCCGAGGAGTCCGAGCCGCTGGATGTGGACGCGTCCGCCGCGCAGGGCTTCGACCGGGCGGAGGAGCTGGTCAGTCGCCTGATCGCAGCAACCGGGGTCGACCGGTCGAAGATCGCGGGCGTGGGGCTCGGTGTACCCGGCCCGATCGACGTCGAGTCCGGGACTCTGGGCTCCACCTCGATCCTGCCGGGCTGGACCGGCGCGAAGCCCGCCGAGGAGCTGCAGGGGCGGCTCGGCGTGCCCGTGCACGTGGACAACGACGCCAACCTCGGCGCCCTCGGCGAGCTGGTCTGGGGCAGTGGGCGCGGCGTCAAGGACCTGGCGTACATCAAGGTCGCCAGCGGTGTCGGCGCGGGACTCGTCATCAGCGGCAAGATCTATCGCGGCCCGGGTGGCACAGCGGGAGAAATCGGGCATATTACTCTTGATGAATCCGGCCCCGTCTGCCGCTGCGGCAACCGGGGCTGCTTGGAGACCTTCGCGGCGGCGCGCTATGTGCTGCCGCTCCTCCAGTCCAGTCATGGCACGGATCTGACCATGGAAGGAGTGGTCAGGCTGGCACGGGACGGAGACCCGGGCTGCCGTCGTGTGATCGCCGACGTCGGTCGACACATCGGCAGTGGAGTCGCCAATCTCTGCAATTTGCTGAACCCGAGCCGGGTGGTCCTCGGCGGCGACCTAGCGGAAGCCGGCGAGCTGGTTCTCGGGCCCATAAGGGAGTCTGTCGGCCGCTACGCGATCCCGAGTGCGGCACGCCAACTGTCCGTTCTCCCGGGGGCACTTGGGGGCCGTGCGGAGGTGCTCGGAGCACTCGCTCTCGCGCTCAGCGAGATGGGTGATTCGACCCTTTTGGACGGCACGCTGCATGCAGTGACCCCTGCCTTCACTTAGAGAACGGATGGCACCGTTGCCATCTCGTTAAGGATTTACTTCTTGACGTCGCACGTGTGGCCGAGTTGACTTCCAGCCACCTCGGCCGCAACGTCGCGGCCTCGTCAGGGAGGTTTCTGAAGTGAACACGCGTATGCGTCGTGCCGCCGTTGCTGTCGCCGCTGGTGCGATGGCCGTATCGCTGGCTGCCTGTGGCAGTGCCAAGGAGTCCGGCGACAAGAGTGAGGCTTCGAAGTCCGCTTCGAAGAAGGGCGACGCGATCAAGGTCGGTCTGCTCCTGCCGGAGAACGAGACCGCGCGTTACGAGAAGTTCGACAAGCCCTTGATCGAGAAGAAGGTCAAGGAGCTCACGAACAACAAGGGCGAGGTCGTCTACGCCAACGCCAAGCAGCAGGCCACCACCCAGGCCCAGCAGGTCGACACGATGATCACCAACAAGGTGGACGTGCTGATCGTGGACGCGGTGGACTCCAAGGCCATCGCGAGCGGCGTGAAGAAGGCCAAGGAGGCCGGCATCCCCGTCGTCGCCTACGACCGCCTGGCCGAGGGTCCCATCGACGCCTACACCTCGTTCGACAACGAAGAGGTCGGCCACGTTCAGGGCAAGGCGCTCCTGACGGCCCTGGGCGCCAAGGCCAAGCCCTCCGCGAAGATCGTCATGATGAACGGCGCGATCACCGACCCGAACGCCGCCCTCTTCAAGAAGGGCGCGCTCGCCGAGCTCAAGGGCAAGGTCGACATCGCGAAGTCGTACGACACCAAGGAGTGGAAGCCGGAGAACGCCAACGCCAACATGGAGGGCGCGATCTCGGCGATCGGCAAGGACAAGATCGTCGGCGTCTACTCCGCCAACGACGGCATGGCGGGCGGCATCATCACCGCCCTGAAGGCCGCGGGCGTCTCCCCGCTCCCGCCGGTCACCGGCCAGGACGCCGAGCTCGCCGGTGTGCAGCGCATCGTCGCGGGTGAGCAGTACATGAGCGTCTACAAGCCGTACGCCCCCGAGGCCACCGCCGCCGCCGAGATGGCCGTCGCGCTCGCCCAGGGCAAGTCGCTCGACTCGGTCGCCAAGGACAAGGTCGACAGCCCGACCACCAAGGCCGTCCCGTCGGTCATCGTCCCGGTCATCTCGCTGACCAAGGCGAACGTCAACGACACCGTCATCAAGGACGGCGTCTACACCGCCGCCGAAATCTGCACGGCCAAGTACAAGGCGGCCTGCGACAAGCTCGGCATCAAGTAAGTCACCGCAGGTCTCTATCCGCGTACGGGAATTCGTCCTTGAATTCCCGTACGGGACTTGCGCTCCAAGCCCCTCCGGCACCCCGCCGTCAAACAGCCCCGCAAGCTAGGCGGGGTGCCGGACGGAACTCCCCCCGATCTTTCTGCACAACCTCCCGCCGGGTCAGGCGGCGAAGGAGATGGTTCACGTGTCCGCTACGCCTGTTCTGGCGTTGCGCGGGGTCTCGAAGCGGTTCGGTGCCGTTCAGGCGCTCACCGACGTAGAGCTCGAGGTCCACGCCGGTGAGGTGGTCGCCCTGGTGGGCGACAACGGCGCCGGGAAGTCCACGCTGGTCAAGACGATCGCCGGCGTGCATCCCATCGATGAGGGCGTCATCGAGTGGGGCGGCAAGGCAGTTCAGATCAACCGGCCGCACGACGCCCAGAGCCTGGGCATCGCGACCGTCTACCAGGACCTCGCGCTGTGCGACAACATCGACGTCGTCGGCAACCTCTTCCTGGGCCGCGAGCTCAAGCGCCGCGGCGTTCTGGACGAGGTCGAGATGGAGCGCCGCGCCCGCGAGCTCCTGCAGACGCTGTCGATCCGCATCCCCAGCGTGCGCATCCCGATCGCCTCGCTCTCCGGCGGTCAGCGCCAGACCGTGGCCATCGCGCGCTCCATGCTCGGCGAGCCCAAGCTGGTCATCCTCGACGAGCCCACCGCGGCCCTCGGTGTCGAGCAGACCGCGCAGGTCCTCGACCTGGTGGAGCGGCTGCGCGAGCGAGGCCACGCAGTCATCCTCATCAGCCACAACATGGCCGATGTGAAGGCCGTCGCCGACAAGGTCGCCGTACTGCGGCTCGGCAGCAACAACGGCGTCTTCGAGGTCAAGTCGACCTCGCAGGAAGAGATCATCTCCGCCATCACCGGCGCCACGGACAACGCCGTGACCCGTCGTGCGGCGCGCAGCAACGGGGAGGCTCAGAAGTGAGCATCGACAAGACCTCCGCCACGCCGGAGGACCAGCACATCGTCGAGAACCCCGAGGCCGCCGCCGGAGCCGACGTAGCCGTCGACCCCCGGCTGCTGGTGCGCGAGCGCGGTCTCGCCGGCTACCTGGACGAGTTCAAGCGCAAGATGCGCGCGGGCGACCTGGGCTCCATGCCCGTCGTGGTCGGCCTGATCATCATCTGCGCGATCTTCCAGAGCCTGAACTCGGCCTTCCTCTCGGCCGAGAACCTGAACAACATCGCCGTCGCCATGGTGGCCACCGGCATGATGTCGGTAGGCATCATCTTCGTGCTGCTGCTCGGCGAGATCGACCTGTCGGTCGGCTCGGTGAGCGGTGTCGCGGGTGCGGTCACCGCCGTACTCAGCGTCACGCACGGCATGAACGAGTGGCTCGCCGTGATCATCGCGATCGCCAGCGGCGCTGCCATCGGCGCGATCCACGGGTTCTTCTTCGCCAAGATCGGCGCGCCCGCGTTCGCGGTCACGCTGGCCGGCCTGCTGTTCTGGCTCGGCTTCATGCTCCAGATCCTGGGCGAGAACGGCACCATCAACCTCGATGGCGACGGCGTGGTCGGCAAGCTGACCACGTACTACTTCATGGACGTCGCGGCGGCCTATGCCCTCGCCGTGGTCGCGGTCGCGGGCTTCTTCCTCTCCTCGTACCTGGACAGCCGCCGCCGTCAGGCCGCGGGCGTCCCGTCCCGGCCGCTCGTCGACATCCTGGTGCGCACCGGCGCGCTGGCGATCGTCGCCTTCGCCGCGGCGGTCATGTTCAACCAGTACAAGGGCCTGCCGCTGGCGCTGCTGCTCTTCGTGGTGTTCCTGGTCGGCACGGACTTCCTGCTGCGCCGCACCGCGTACGGTCGCAAGATCTTCGCGCTCGGCGGCAGCGTCGAGGCCTCCCGCCGTGCCGGTATCAACGTCACGGCGATCCGGATCTCGGTCTTCTCCATCGCGGGTACCTTCGCGGCCATCGGCGGTCTGTTCTGGGCCTCCAAGATCGCGGCGGCGAACCAGGGCTCCGGCACCGGTGACCTGCTGATGAACGTCATCGCGGCAGCCGTCATCGGCGGCACCAGCCTCTTCGGCGGCCGCGGCCGCACCTGGAACGCGCTGCTCGGTGTCATGGTGATCACCTCGATCCAGTACGGCCTGGCCCTGCAGGGCATCGCCACCCCGATCCAGTACATGATCACCGGTGGTGTGCTGCTGGCGACGGTCGTCATCGACTCCGTCACCCGCAAGACCCAGAAGACGGCGGGCCGCGCCTAGCGGCTGCCCCACCCTGGACGAAGTGCCCGGTACCAATGGCGGTACCGGGCACTTCCATGTGCGGAACGCGTCCGGAACACATGCGAAAAAGGAACGCGTGTACGGGCGATTTACGGCCGTTCGCGTGACGTACACCCCAGAGCCCGGACGCCGCCATGAAAGGCGGAACATTAGACTCGACAGACCCGGCGAAAGCTCGAACAGCTCTACTGCAAGGAGGCACGGGTGCCGCTGCTGACCCGCATCACGGGACCGCGCGATCTGGACCGGCTCAGCCTGGAGCAGCTGGACCAGCTGGCAGAGGAGATCCGGACCTTCCTCGTCGACGCCGTCTCCAAGACCGGCGGCCACCTCGGCCCCAACCTCGGTGTGGTCGAGCTCACCATCGCCCTGCACCGCGTCTTCGAGTCGCCGAAGGACAGGGTGCTGTGGGACACGGGCCACCAGTCCTACGTCCACAAGCTGCTCACCGGCCGTCAGGACTTCTCGAAGCTGAAGATGAAGGGCGGCCTGTCCGGCTACCCCGCGCAGTCCGAGTCCGAGCACGACGTGATCGAGAACTCGCACGCCTCGACCGTCCTCGGCTGGGCCGACGGCCTCGCCAAGGCCAACGAGGTGCAGGGCCGCGGTGACCACGTGGTCGCCGTCATCGGCGACGGCGCCCTGACCGGCGGCATGGCCTGGGAGGCGCTCAACAACATCGCGGACGCCAAGGAGCGCCCGCTGGTGATCGTCGTCAACGACAACGAGCGCTCGTACGCGCCCACCATCGGCGGCCTCGCGAACCATCTGGCGACCCTGCGCACCACCGACGGCTACGAACGCTTCCTGGCCCGCACCAAGGACCTCCTGGAGCGCACCCCGGTCCTCGGCAAGCCGCTCTACGAGACCCTGCACGGCGCCAAGAAGGGCCTGAAGGACTTCATCGCCCCGCAGGGCATGTTCGAGGACCTCGGCATCAAGTACGTCGGCCCGATCGACGGCCACGACATCGAGGCCCTGGAGTCCGCGCTGGCCCGCGCCAAGCGCTTCGGCGGCCCGGTCATCGTGCACTGCCTCACCGAGAAGGGCCGCGGCTACCAGCCCGCCCTCCAGGACGAGGCGGACCGCTTCCACGGCATCGGCCCCATCCACCCGGACACGGGACTGCCGATCAAGGCCTCGGGCGCCGACTGGACCTCCGTCTTCGGCGACGAGATGGTCGAACTCGGCAGGGAGCGCGAGGACATCGTCGCCATCACGGCCGCCATGCTCCAGCCGGTCGGCCTGAAGAAGTTCGCGGACGCCTTCCCGAACCGGATCTACGACGTCGGCATCGCCGAGCAGCACGCCGCCGTCTCCGCCGCGGGCCTCGCCACCGGCGGACTGCACCCCGTCTTCGCCGTCTACGCGACCTTCCTCAACCGCGCCTTCGACCAGGTCCTGATGGACGTGGCCCTGCACAGGTGCGGGGTCACCTTCGTGCTGGACCGCGCGGGCGTCACCGGCACCGACGGCGCCTCCCACAACGGCATGTGGGACATGTCGATCCTCCAGGTCGTACCGGGCCTGCGCCTCGCCGCGCCGCGCGACGCCGACCAGGTCCGCGCCCAGCTGCGCGAGGCCGTCGAGGTGGACGACGCGCCGACCGTGGTCCGCTTCTCCAAGGGCGCCGTCGGCCCGGCGGTGCCCGCCGTGGGCCGGATCGGCGGCATGGACGTACTGCGCGAGCCCGGCACCGACGCCCCCGACGTCCTCCTGGTCTCCATCGGTGCCCTCGCGCCGATGTGCCTGGAGATCGCCGGCCTGCTCGACAAGCAGGGCATCACCACGACCGTCGTCGACCCGCGCTGGGTCAAGCCCGTCGACGAGGCCATGGCACCGCTCGCCGAGCAGCACCGCGTCGTCGTCACCGTCGAGGACAACTCCCGCGTCGGCGGCGTCGGTTCGGCGATCGCCCAGGCCCTGCGCGACGCGGGCGTCGACGTCCCCCTGCGGGACTTCGGCATCCCGCCTCGCTTCCTCGACCACGCCTCCCGCGCCGAGGTCATGGCGGAGATCGGCCTCACCGCGCCGGACATCGCCCGCCAGGTCACCGGGCTCGTCTCCAAGCTGGACGGACGGTTCGAGCGCACCACCGCGCAGGCCGTGGAAGCGGCGGTGGAGTAAGCTCGGTATCACTTCCCGCAGGCAGATACCTCACGCAATCGGCGAACCGGGCACGGCGACCGAACGTTGACCGCGCATGCTCCCGTCGCACCA
>NZ_JBEXDZ010000155.1:0-23077 GCF_040606085.1 Streptomyces sp. NPDC005485
TATCCGCGACGTACCGGGTTTGCTGGGGTCGCCGTCGTACACGCCGTCGACGTCGGAGAGCAGGACCAGCAGGTCGGCTGGTTCGGGTGCGCCCCACCGGCGTTGTCGCTGCGGTGCGGAGTGGCGATCACCAGGCCGTGCGGGCCTTGTCCTCGGACGGGAACAGGAACCACAGCGCTATGTAGAGCAGGAACTGCGGGCCCGGGAGCAGGCAGGACAGTACGAAGATCACGCGCATCGTGGTCGCGGAGGTGCCGAAGCGCCGTGCCAGCGCTGCGCACACTCCGCCGATCATCCGGCCGTTGGTGGGGCGGGCAATGGCGGTCATGGTGGCTCCTTCGTGAACCGTGAGTCGGTTGTAGAGGTCGGTTCTCGGCCGGGATTTTCCGCGGCCTCGATGTCTACAACGTTACGGAGACGAAGCGGGCGAAGCGTCGCTCTACGGTGCGATCCCGACCCTGGGAATCGTCGGGGTCCGACCCTGAGTGGCTTCCTCCCGGGGGAGGGGCGTGCGACGGCGCGTCCTGGCCCGGCGGCGGAGCCGGGCGCGGGCGGCGGGCACGATCGCGAGATGGGCCAGCGCGACGCCGACCGTGTTCAGCAGGACCGAGTCGACGTCCACGACCTGTCCGGGGACGCCGGTCTGCAGGAGCTCGATGCCCATCGAGAGCAGGGCGCCCGCGGTGATCGTACGGATCAGGGAGCCGAGCGGGGAGACGGTGAGCTTGCCGCCCGCCATGGGGAGCAGGACGCCGAGGGGGGCGAGGAGGCCGAGGCCCGCACCGATGCGGCGGGCCGCGTCCTGGGGGGTGAGCGCGAGATCGGCTCTGATGCCGGCGAACGGGTGCAGGTTCGGGGCACTCACCCAGGGGACGTCCAGGGGACGCAGTGTGAGCCAGGCGACGAGCGCGAGGTGTGCGACGAGGAGGACACCTCCTGCCACACGGACGCGGATCACGGCGCTGCCGCCGTCTGAGCCTTGACGCTGCACGCCCCCCAAGACGCGGGGGTCGGCGGGATCGGTTCCGCGTTGCTCGTGTGCCTTTCTCTGGCGGGGGCGCCTTGGGTCGTGTCGCGGTGCGGTTCGGTGGGTGGGTCGGGTCCGTGCCGGTACGTCTTGCCCGTCGCCGCGTGGGCGTACTGCCCGGGAGCCGAGCACGGCGGAACTTGGCGGGCGGCCGGCTACGCGACGGGCAGAGACGTACCGGCACGGACCCTTACGTCGTACGGCGCCTGCAGGTAGTGGTCACCCAGCTGCGGGCAATCGTGCCGACAGGGGCGGCACGGGTGGGCGCAGCGGCACCCCGTAAGCGCCGGGCTGCGTGGCCCACCCCCGGCCGGCACCAACCCAGGGTGCGAAGGAAACAAGGGGTACCCGGGGTTTGCCCACGCACCCCGGGGTCGTCAGGAGGTGTTGTCCTCTGTGGAGGGTGGGGGCTTGGCCGCGGGGGAGGAGCGGACCTCGGGGGTGCAGTCGTAGCGGCGGAGCGCGGTGGCGCCGGGGCCGCCGAGGAGCACCGAACCGTCGTCCTGCGCGGCGGCGGAGTCGGAGAAGGTGCAGACGATCTGCGCGAGGGCGGAAGGCGTGAGGTTCTCGGGCGCGGTGCTCAGCCGGAGTGTGTCGTCGGGGTCCTTGCCCCGGGGCCCGCTCACCGTCATGCCCCCGCGCACGGCGGTGGTGTACCCGGCCTGCTGCTCGACGGCGGACGGCGTCTCGGCCAGCTCGTCGAGCAGCCCCTGCGCGACGAGGACACGCCGCTCCGCCTCCGCCGTACCGTCGGGGATACGGACGGAGCGGTCGACCGTTACCAGCGTCGAGGAACAGAGCATGAAGACCTGGACCGGGACGCCCCGCGAACTTTGCGTCGAGATGTCCGCGCCGGACAGGGCGCAGGGGACCAGGGAGGGCGCGGGACCGAAGTCCGTGGGCACCTGTGTCGCCCGGATCCCGCAGCCGGTGAGGACGCCGGCCAGGACGGGCAGGGCCAGCCCGAGCAGTACCCCTCGTCGTACGGTCATCTGGCGTTGCCCTCCGTGCCGTTGGCGCTCCCGTTGCGCTCCTCGTCCGCGAGCAGCTCCGAGGCGTCCTGCGGGAGCCGGAGCGTGAAGACGGCGCCGCCCTTGGGCACGTTCGCCGCCGTGATCTCGCCACCGTGGATGTGCGCGTTCTCCAGCGCGATGGAGAGACCGAGGCCGCTGCCCTCGGAGCGGGGGCGGCTCGCGCTCGCCTTGTAGAAGCGGTCGAAGACGTGCGGGAGGACGTCCTCGGGGATGCCGGGCCCGTGGTCCTGGACCTCGATCAACAGGTCGTCGCCCTCTTCGCGGACGGTGACCCGGACCGGCGAGCCGCCGTGCTTGAGCGCGTTGCCGATCAGGTTCGCCAGGATGACGTCGAGGCGCCGCGGGTCGAGGCGGGCCATCCGGCCGCGCTCGGCGTTCAGTTCCACCGCGTCCAGCCAGGCGCGCGCGTCGATGCACGAGGTGATCTGGTCGGCGATGTCCACGTCGTCGAGGACCAGACGGGCGGTGCCCGCGTCGAAACGGGTGACCTCCATCAGGTTCTCGACGAGGTCGTTGAGGCGGCGCGTCTCGCTGACCACCAGCCGTACGGCCGGCTCGATCATCGGGTCCACGCTGCCCGTCTCCGCGTCCAGTTCCTCTTCCAGGATCTCCGTCACGGCGGTGATCGCGGTGAGCGGCGTACGGAGTTCATGGGACATGTCCGCCACGAAGCGGCGGGACGCCTCGTCGCGCGAGCTCATGTCGGCCACGCGTTTTTCGAGGGCCTCCGCCGTGTGGTTGAACGTACGGGAGAGGTCCGCGAGTTCGTCGGTGCCCGACACGCGCAGCCGGGTGTCGAGCTTGCCCTCGCCGAGGCGGCGGGCCGCGATGCCCAGCCGGTGCACCGGCTTGAGGACCGTGGTCGCGGCGGCCTGTGCGAGCAGTGCCGAGCCGATCAGGGCGAGCCCGGTGGCGATACCCAGCGACCAGGCAAGGGAGTTGAGGTCCTTCGCCTCCGGCTCAAGGGACTTGAGCATGTAGCCCGTCGTCGTGCCGCCGATCACCTTCGCGCCGCCCACCAGGTACGGCTTGCCGTCGTCGGTGATCCGCTGCCAGTACAGGTGGTAGGCGTACTTGTTGTTGGAGGACAGCTCCTGCTTCCTGTTCACCGCCTTCTGGAGGGACTTGGGTACGTCCTCCAGCGTGAAGGTGTCCAGCGCGGAGTTCCCGGAGATCTTCCCGCCGTCGCGGTCCTCGGCGACCAGGAGCACACTGAAGCGCTGACTGCTGTTGGCCATCTGCCCTGCCGTGCGCCGCAGTTCCTCCTGCGCGGGATGCTCGGGCAGCATGCTCGCGTGGTTGCGCATCTCCTGCTGGAAGTCGCGCAGTACGGCGTCCTGGGCGCGGGTGAGCACGGCCTCCCGGTTGAGCCAGTACGCGATGCCCGACGCCGACACGGCGGCGGTGAGCGCCACCAGACCGAACACCACGACCAGGCGCAGCCGCAGGCTGGTGAACCGCAGTCCCGACAGTATGGCCTTGCGCGCCGCGGCCCAGCCGCGGAGCTTGTCCTGCGGTTTGGTCACTGAGGATTGTCCAGCCGGTAGCCGACGCCACGCACGGTGCGAATCAGGGTGGGGGAGGACGGCACGTCCTCGACCTTCGCGCGAAGCCGCTGCACACACGCGTCGACCAGCCGCGAGTCACCGAGGTAGTCGTGCTCCCACACCAGACGCAGCAACTGCTGCCGGGACAGGGCCTGTCCGGGCCGGCGGCTCAGCTCCAGCAGCAACCGCAGCTCGGTCGGCGTCAGCTGCAGGTCCTCGCCGTTCTTCGTGACCGTCATCGCGGCACGGTCGATGACGAGGGAGCCGAACGACGCCGAGTCGTTGGCCTCCCGCTCACCGCGGCGCAGCACCGCCCGGATCCGGGCGTCGAGCACCCGCCCCTGCACGGGCTTCACGACATAGTCGTCGGCGCCGGACTCCAGCCCGACCACCACGTCGATGTCGTCGCTGCGCGCGGTCAGCAGAATGATCGGCAGCTGGTCCGTGCGCCGGATACGACGGCACACCTCGAAACCGTCGATGCCGGGCAGCATCACATCCAGCACGATGAGATCCGGCCGCTGCTCGCGCAGCAGCTTCAGACCGTCCTCACCGGTGGCAGCGGTGGCCACCCGGTGTCCCTGGCGCGTCAAAGAGAGCTCCAGGGCCGTACGGATGGCGTCGTCGTCCTCGATCAGCAACAGGGAAGGCACGACGTCATTCTGGCCCATGTCATGGCGGTGTTTCGACCGTTGGAGCGCTCCCACCCATTCCCCGCACAGAAGCGAGACCTGTCGGGGCCGCCGAGTGGTCATCTGCGTAGTCGTACGGCTCTTCTCTGTGATCGGCCTGTGGTCCGCCTGGCTACAGCCCCTGTGACAGGTCTGTGACAGTCGGCGGACACGTCCATGAAGTCCCCCGGGCAAGCTTTTCGTCACAAGGCAGGACCGCAGGGCAGCAGGACAGCACGACAGGGAAACCGGGACTCCACGACGGGGGGCGCGAGATGAACACGCTGCACAGCACCAGCACTAGCGCAGTTGCAGTTGTCACGCGTCTGCACGACGTAGCCCGGAACACCGAGAAGTCCGGTGCCGTGAGCGGGCGGGGGTGCGCTCGCGGCGCCGGGCGTCAGCACACCACGTACATGACGGTGGTTGACGCGTTCACGGGGGGAAACGGTAACGGGGGAGCTCACGGGGGAGCCGCGTACGGGGAGGGCACGGGGGAGCGTCGTTCGGCGTCGGAGGCGGAGTTCACCGCCTACGTCGAGGAGCGCCGCGCCTCCCTGTACGCAACCGCCTACCACCTGACCGGTGACCGCTTCGAGGCCGAGGACCTGCTGCAGAGCGCACTGTTCTCGACGTACAAGGCCTGGGACCGGATCAGCGACAAGGCCGCGGTCGGGGGTTACCTCCGCCGCACGATGACCAATCTGCACATCAGCGCGTGGCGCCGCCGCAAGCTGAACGAGTACCCGACCGAGGAACTGCCGGAGACCGTCGGTGACACGGACGCGATGCGCGGCACCGAGCTGCGCGCCGTGCTGTGGCAGGCGCTCGCCCGGCTGCCCGAACTCCAGCGCACGATGCTGGTCCTTCGCTACTACGAGGGCCGCACCGACCCGGAGATCGCGGAGATCCTCGACATCAGTGTCGGCACGGTGAAGTCCAGCATCTGGCGGTCGCTCCGCCGGCTGCGCGAGGACGAGGTCCTCAGCTTCGGCCGTGACGAGGAGGAGTCCTTCGGGGAGCTTGTCGCCTGACAGGCCGCCCGAGGGCAACGGGGGGAAGCACGGGGGCTGTCCGTCACTCCGGGGGGAGGCGTCGGACAGAGCACGTCACGGGGGATGCGGTTCCGGGGGGAACCAACGGGGTCACGGGGGACCACGGGGGAGCACAAAGAAATGCGGGACTGGAGGGCCGGGGGGTCCGTCCAGTCCCGCTTTTTCGTGTGCGGGGCTACGCCGCCGCTTTCGCGCAACGGCCGGCGGCGGCCGAGGCCAGCCTGTCCAGCGCCTCGTCCTTGTCGCAGGCGTACGCGCCCAGTTCCGTCTGGCGGGCCACGATCGAACGCTCGGCTCGCATCAGGCGCCAGCCGCGGCGGAGCAGGAACGCCACCGACTTGCGGCCCTCCTTGAGGTCGCGCAGAAAGCGCCGGCGGAACGTGGTCACCGGTCCGCGGGTCAGGCACAGCGCGTCGGCCAGCACTCCCAGCTCCCGGCAGCGCTCGACGATCTCGGCGGCGAAGATGCCCTCCGCGATGAACAGCGGGGCGCGCTCGATGTGCAGGGTCTCCGTGCCGGTACGGGCGCTCAGCGAGATGTCGTACACGGGAATGGTCGTACGTCCCGTACGGCACAGCTCGGTGATCGCGTCGACCGCGGTGGCCGCGTCCCACGACAGCGGATGGTCCCAGTCGATGTCCGTGCTGCCTTCCACGTGCGGCAGCGTCGGGTCCGTGCCCTCTTTGTAGAAGTCGTCGAGCCGCAGCACGGGCAGGCCGGAGCGGGCGGCGAGGAGGGACTTTCCGGAGCCGGACGGGCCGGACAGCAGCACGACTCGGGTCGGTATCGCGGGATGGGAACTCACGAGAGTCCAGTGTGAGGCATCACGCGGCCGCTGCCGACCCAGCGGGTCGCCGTTGGAGCACACATCACACCTCAACTACCCTTCGTGTCGACCCGATTACCCTCAGCAGTAGAAGGTGGCAGCAGTCATGGCACGACACCTCTCCCTCCACCACCCGACCGCCCAGCGCGCCCTGGTCGCCCTCGCGACCGCGGGCGCGGCACTGGGGGCGGGCGCGGCCACGGCCGCCGCGGACACCGCGCCCGCCGTCGACGTCATGCGCAGCCGGCCCACCTCGCTCGGCAACATCGACCCGCAGGCGGGGCTCGGGGCGCTCACCGGCACGGTCGGGTACGTCACCGGACCGGTCGCCGGCCTCAAGCCCAACCCGCTCGCGGGCACGGGAGTCGACCCGCTCGACAACGGAGTCGGCACCCAGCTCGCCGACTTCAAGCCCCTCGCCTCCCAGGCGCTGACCGGCCCGGTCGCGCAGGCCTCGTCGATCGGCAGCATCCCGCTTCTCGGCCAGGCGGTCGCGGGGCTGCGCTGACGGCCACGGCCGACGGCCGCCCAAGGAGCAGAGAGCCGCGCCGCCCCCGGACGGGGAGGAGGCGCGGCTCTCCGGTCTTGTGGTGCCCGGCTCAGTACGCCGAGCCGGACGCGCCCAGGGAACCGGTCGGGTGCCAGACGGTCTTCGTCTCCAGGAAGGCCGTGAGGCGCTCGATGCCGGGCGTCGCGGAATAATCCACAGGCTGTGGACGGACGACCCGCTTCAGGTTGTCCGTCGCCGCGATCTCCAGCTCCTTGGCGAGTACGTCGTCCGCGCCCGCGAGGTCGATCGCGTTGACGTCCTGGTGGGCGGCCAGGGGCGCGGCGATCTCCGCCGTACGGCCGGACAGGACGTTGACGACTCCACCGGGGAGATCGGAGGTGGCCAGCACCTCGCCGAGGGACAGGGCGGGCAGCGGGGACTTCTCGGAGGCGATCACGATCACCGTGTTGCCGGTCGCGATCACCGGGGCGATCACCGAGACCAGGCCGAGGAAGGACGAATCCTGGGGGGCGAGGACGGTGACCACGCCCGTCGGCTCCGGGGTGGAGAGGTTGAAGAACGGGCCCGCGACCGGGTTGCCGCCGCCGACCACCTGGGCGATCTTGTCGGTCCAGCCCGCGTACCAGACCCAGCGGTCGATCGCCGCGTCCACGACGGCGGCCGCCTTCGACTTCGACAGGCCCTCCGCGTCGGCCACTTCGCGCACGAACTGGTCCCTGCGGCCCTCCAGCATCTCCGCGACGCGGTAGAGGATCTGGCCCCGGTTGTACGCCGTCGCGCCGGACCAGCCGCCGAACGCCTTGCGGGCGGCGACGACCGCGTCACGGGCGTCCTTGCGGGAGGACTGCGGGGCGTTCGCCAGCCAGTTGCCGTTTGAGTCCGTCACCTCGTACACCCGGCCGCTCTCGGAACGCGGGAACTTCCCGCCGACGTACAGCTTGTAGGTCTTGAAGACGCTCAGCCGCTGCTGCTCAGCGTTCCTGGGCTTCTCGGTGTTCTTGGGCTTATCGGACATCGAGGTACGCCTCCAGGCCGTGGCGACCGCCCTCGCGGCCGAAGCCCGACTCCTTGTAGCCGCCGAACGGCGAGGTCGGGTCGAACTTGTTGAACGTGTTGGACCAGATGACACCCGCGCGGAGCTTGTTCGCGACCGCGAGGATGCGCGAGCCCTTCTCCGTCCAGATGCCCGCAGAGAGGCCGTACTGGCTGTTGTTGGCCTTGGCGACCGCCTCGTCCGGCGTGCGGAAGGTCAGGACGGACAGCACCGGGCCGAAGATCTCGTCGCGGGCGACGGTGTGCGCCTGGGTGACGTTCGTGAAGAGCGTCGGGGCGAACCAGTAGCCGGAGGACGGCAGTTCGCAGGTCGGCGACCAGCGCTCGGCGCCCTCGGCCTCGCCCTGCTCGACGAGCGAGGTGATGCGCGAGAGCTGCTCCTCGGAGTTGATCGCGCCGATGTCCGTGTTCTTGTCGAGCGGGTCGCCCAGGCGCAGGGTGGACAGCCGCCGCTTCAGGGAGTCGAGCAGCTCGTCCTGGATCGACTCCTGGACGAGGAGGCGGGAACCCGCGCAGCAGACCTGGCCCTGGTTGAAGAAGATGCCGCTGACGATGCCCTCGACGGCCTGGTCGATGGGGGCGTCGTCGAAGACGATGTTCGCGCCCTTGCCGCCCAGTTCGAGCGTGACCTTCTTGTGGCTGCCCGCGATCTGGCGGGCGATCGCCTTGCCGACGGCGGTGGAGCCGGTGAAGGCCACCTTGTTCACGTCGGGGTGCGCGACGAGCGCCGCGCCCGTGTCGCCGTACCCGGGAAGGATGTTGACGACGCCCCGGGGCAGGCCCGCCTGGCGGCAGATGTCCGCGAAGAAGAGGGCGGAGAGGGGGGTCGTCTCGGCGGGCTTCAGGACGACCGTGTTGCCGGTCGCCAGGGCCGGGGCGATCTTCCACGCCAGCATCAGCAGCGGGAAGTTCCAGGGGATGACCTGGCCGGCGACGCCCAGCGGGCGCGGGTCGGCACCGAACCCGGCGTGGTCGAGCTTGTCGGCCCAGCCCGCGTAGTAGAAGAAGTGCGCGGCGACCAGGGGGAGGTCCGCGTCGCGGGTCTCCTTGATGGGCTTGCCGTTGTCCAGCGTCTCCAGGACGGCGAGCTCGCGGGAGCGCTCCTGGATGATCCGCGCGATACGGAACAGGTACTTGGCGCGCTCGGAGCCGGGCAGCGCCGACCACTTCTCGAACGCCTTGCGGGCGGCCTTCACCGCTCGGTCCACGTCCGCCTCGCCCGCCTGGGCGACCTCGGAGAGCACCTCCTCGGTGGACGGGGAGACCGTCTTGAAGACCCGGCCGTCCGCCGCCTCCACGAACTCGCCGTCGATGAACAGCCCGTAGGACGGGGCGATGTCGACGACCGAGCGGGACTCGGGTGCCGGTGCGTACTCAAATACGGAAGCCATGGTGATCAGTCCACCGTCACGTAGTCGGGGCCGGAGTAGCGGCCGGTGGCCAGCTTCTGACGCTGCATCAGCAGGTCGTTCAGGAGCGAGGACGCGCCGAAGCGGAACCAGTGGTTGTCCAGCCAGTCCGCACCGGCCGTCTCGTTCACCAGGACCAGGAACTTGATCGCGTCCTTGGTGGTGCGGATGCCGCCGGCCGGCTTCACACCGACCTGTACCCCGGTCTGGGCGCGGAAGTCGCGCACCGCCTCCAGCATGAGGAGGGTGTTCGCCGGGGTCGCGTTGACCGCCACCTTGCCGGTGGACGTCTTGATGAAGTCCGCGCCGGCCAGCATGCCGAGCCAGGAGGCCCGCCGGATGTTGTCGTACGTCGACAGCTCACCGGTCTCGAAGATGACCTTCAGCCGGGCGCTCGTCCCGCAGGTCTCCTTCACAGCGACGATCTCGTCGTACACCTTCAGATAGTGGCCCGCGAGGAACGCCCCGCGGTCGATGACCATGTCGATCTCGTCGGCGCCCGCGGCGACCGCGTCGCGCACGTCGGCCAGCTTCACGTCGAGCGCGGCACGGCCGGCCGGGAAGGCGGTGGCGACGGAGGCGACCTTCACGCCGGATCCGGCGACGGCCTCCTTCGCGGTGGCCACCATGTCGGGATAGACGCAGACCGCGGCCGTGGTGGGCGTGGTGCGGTCGGTCGGGTCGGGGCGGACCGCCTTGGCGCCGAGCGCCCGGACCTTGCCCGGGGTGTCCGCGCCTTCCAGCGTCGTCAGGTCGACCATCGAGATGGCGAGGTCGATGGCGTACGCCTTCGC
This sequence comes from Streptomyces sp. NPDC005485, assembly GCF_040606085.1. NCBI lineage: Bacteria > Bacillati > Actinomycetota > Actinomycetes > Kitasatosporales > Streptomycetaceae > Streptomyces > Streptomyces sp. NPDC005485. The sequence continues at coordinate 9,928 of NZ_JBEXDZ010000155.1, forward strand.
GGTCGTCTTGATGGATCGGGTGCCGAGGGAGGCGGCGCGCGCCTCCAGGCCGACCGCGTCGACGCCGGGCAGCCCGTGGAGGAAGCGGCGCAGCGTGCTGTCGGACGCGGTCACGTCCGTGAGCGTATGAGCAGCGTGTGCAGAGGTGGGCATGGTCACCAGCCGAGCATATCTACGCGCGTAGCTGCTGTACACCCCCGGGTGCTCACTGTGCGAGCGGCCACCGCGGATGAGCGCTGTGCGCTTCGTCGGGCAGAATCGGGGCCATGACGACCCCGGACCACCAGTCTCCCCCACCGGACGCCTCGCGACCCGAGTCGAAGGACCGGATCTACCGGTCGCCCTCCGGTATCGCGGGCGGCGTGCTGCTGCTGGCCATCGCGCTCTGGCTCGGCATCGACGCGCTGATCTCGGGAAGCGGCCGCACCCCCTGGCTCGCGCTCGCCTCGCTGATCCTCCTCGTACCGCTGGTGTCCGCCTTCACGCTGCGCCCCGCGGTCTTCGCCAACGAGGACCGGCTGCGCATCCGCAACCCGTTCCGCGTCGTCGTACTGCCCTGGAGCTCGGTCGTCTCGCTGCGCTCCGGCTACTCCAACGAGGTCGTGACCCCCTCCGGCACCAAGTACCAGCTGTGGGCCGTGCCCGTCTCGCTGCGCGCCCGCAAGAGCGCCGCCCGGCGGCAGGCGCGCGGGACCGCGGCCGAATCCGGCGGCGACACCTCCGCGGTGGGGACCCGACCCGGCCGCGCCCAGACCGACCAGATCATGGACGACCTGCGCGAACTGGCCGAGGCCCGCGGCAAGGCGGAGAGCGCGCAGGGCGAGCCGAGCGTGCGCTGGGCGTACGAGATCGTGGGGCCCGCGGTGGCGGGGGCGATCGTGCTGGCGATCCTGCTGGCGGTGGGCTGACGGGTTCCTGCCCGGTCTGCGCCTTCGCGTTCTACGGCGCGCTCGGCCACACCAGCGTCATGTACGCGCCGCAATAGGCCGACCCCAGCACCGCCGCCGTCAGCGTGAGCGTCAGACAGCGGGCCGAGGCGCGGGACAGGTGCAGGGCGAGCGGGAGCAGGAGCGGGAAGGCGGGCAGCAGGAAGCGGGCGCGCGGGAAGTAGACGCCGCCGCTGCCCAGGACGATCAGGAGCATGACGCCCGCGAAGACCAGCAGGGGCGCCGGCTGCCGGTCCCAGGCGGCGAGGGCGAGCAGTGCGACCGAGGCGAGCAGGGTGACGGTGACCGTCACCAGGAACAGCTCGGGCGTGGAGTCGTACGCCAGGTACTCGCGCATCCGCCGCAGGGTCTCCGCGCCGCCGTCCCACTCGTTGTGCCACAGCCGCTGTACGGCGAAGTAGCCGTCCCAGCGGCCCAGCCGCAGCCCCACCCAGCCGACGTAGGCGAGCCAGCCCGCCGGGGCGAGGGCGGCGGCCGCGAGGGTGCGGGCCGAGAAGCGGCGGCGCAGTGCGAGCAGCGCGCTCACGCTCACCGCGGCCGCCACCGCGATGCCCGTCGGCCGGGTCAGCCCCGCCAGCGAGGCCAGCGCGGCCGCCCACAGCGGGCGGCGCGTGAGCAGCGTGTACAGCGACCAGGCGGCGAAGGCCGTGAACAGCGACTCCGTGTAGCCCATCCACTGCACCAGGCCGACCGGCGACGCCGCCCACAGCACCGTGAGCAGCACGCCCGTCCGGCGGCCGTGCAGCCGGTGGCCCACCGAGAAGATCCCCCAGGCGGCGCCGAACGACGCGACCACCGCGATCACCAGCCCCACCGTCGCGCGCGTACCCGGAGTGACCGCCGCGACCGCCTTCACCAGGACGGGGTAGAGCGGGAAGAAGGCGAGGTTGTTCGCGTCGTACGCGCTGCCCAGCTCGTGCGTGTACCCGTGGTCGGCGATGCCCAGATACCAGTGCGCGTCCCACTGCGTCGCCAGCATCGGCCACACGCCGTGCTGCTGCCGGTGCGCCCAGAGGGCGAGCACGAGCAGGCCCACGAGGCGTACGGCGGCGTAGCCGAGGAGGGCGGGGGCCGCGCGGCGCAGGGCGCGGGGCACACGGGTGCGAAGGCCCGGCTCGGGGGTGCGGGAGGGCCCGGGGCGCCGGGTGCCCGGGAAGCTGCCGGGGAGGAGTCCGCTCGGGGGCTCGTCGGCTCCCGGGGGCTTCCGGGAGGGGGCGGACGGCGGCCGGGAAGCGGTCGAGGACACGCGGCAGCTCCTGGGACTCGGCGGTGCGCTACCGGACCACGGTTCCTCGGCCGACCGGCGGCGCACGGGAGCGCTGCGTCAAGTGCCGGGCGTAAATCACCCGATGGGGTGCCCCTGGGGAGGGGCACCCCGGTGTACGCGTGTCAGATGCCGGCCGCCGCCGACAGGTCGCGCTTGATCGTCGCCAGCAGGTCGCGGGCCTTCGTGTGCGCCGCAGGGAGGTGGTCGCGAGTGCCGACCGGGACGACGACCTCCAGGTAGCACTTCAGCTTCGGCTCGGTGCCGCTCGGCCGGACGATGACGCGGGCGCCGTCCAGCGTGTAGCGCAGCCCGTCCGTCGGCGGGAGCAGTTCCGTGCCCTGCGTCAGGTCCTCGGCCTTGGTGATGGCCAGGCCCGCGAGCTGCGTCGGCGGCTGCTCGCGCAGACGCCGCATGGCGTTGGCGATGACCGAGACGTCCTCCACGCGTACCGACAGCTGGTCGGTGGCGTGCAGCCCGTGCGCGACGGCGATGTCGTCCAGCAAGTCGAGCAGCGTGCGCCCCTGCTCCTTGAGCTCGGAGGCGAGCTCGGTGATGAGCAGGGCGGCGGTGATGCCGTCCTTGTCGCGGACGCCCTCGGGGTCGACGCAGTAGCCGAGCGCTTCCTCGTAGCCGTACCGCAGACCCTCGACGCGGGCGATCCACTTGAAGCCCGTCAGCGTCTCCTCGTACGCGAGCCCCGCCTTCTCGGCGATCCGGCCGAGCAGCGAGGAGGAGACGATCGACTCGGCGAACGTGCCGCGCGCCCCGCGGTCGACCAGGTGCTGGGCGAGCAGTGCGCCGACCTCGTCGCCGCGCAGCATCCGCCATTCCGCGCCGTCGCGTACGGCCGCCGCGCAGCGGTCCGCGTCCGGGTCGTTGGCGATGATCAGGTCGGGGTCGGTCTCGCGGGCCTTCGCGAAGGCGAGGTCCATCGCGCCGGGCTCTTCCGGGTTGGGGAAGGCGACGGTCGGGAAGTCGGGGTCCGGCTCGGCCTGCTCGGCGACGAGGACGGGCTCCGGGAAACCGGCCCGGGCGAACGCCGCGAGCAGGACGTCCTTGCCGACGCCGTGCATCGCCGTGTAGACGGTCCGTGCGGTGCGCGGGGACCCGGCGGACAGGACGGCGTCCGTGCGGGCCAGATAGGCGTCCAGGACGCCCTCGTCGAGGGTCTCCCAGCCGGCGTCGGGGCGCGGGACGTCGGCGAGCGCGCGGATGGCGTCGATCTCCGCGGCGATCTCCGCGTCCGCGGGCGGCACGATCTGGGAGCCGTCGCCGAGGTAGACCTTGTAGCCGTTGTCGCGGGGCGGGTTGTGGCTGGCGGTGACCTCCACGCCCGCGACCGCGCCGAGGTGCCTTATGGCGTACGCCAGGACGGGCGTGGGCAGCGGGCGGGGCAGTACGGCGGCACGGAGCCCGGCGCCCGTCATGACGGCCGCGGTGTCGCGGGCGAAGTCGGCGGACTTGTGACGGGCGTCGAAGCCGATGACGACGAGACCGCCCGCCCTGCCCTTCGCCTTGAGGTACGCGGCGAGGCCGGCGGCGGCGCGGATGACCACTGACCGGTTCATGCGCATCGGGCCCGCGCCGAGCTCGCCGCGCAGACCCGCGGTGCCGAACTGGAGGGTGCCGCTGAAGCGTGCGGCGAGCTCGGTGACGTCCTCGGCGTCGATGAGCTTGCCGAGTTCCTCACGGGTCTCCGCGTCGGGGTCCTCGGCCAGCCACGCCTTGGCCCGTGCGATGAGTTCGTCCTGCACGTCGGGTCGACCTCTCTCTTTGTTGTGCGTGCTGTGTACCCGGGAGGGGGAACCTACAGGCGTTCGAGGACCCGGTTCAGGAGGGCGCCCATGCGGGTCGCGGAGTCGCGGCCCGCCTGGAGGACCTCCTCGTGGTTGAGGGGCTCGCCCGTCATGCCGGCGGCGAGGTTGGTCACCAGGGAGATGCCCAGCACCTCGGCACCGGCCTCGCGCGCGGCGATCGCCTCGAGGGTGGTCGACATGCCCACGAGGTCCGCGCCGATGACACGGGCCATACGGATCTCGGCGGGCGTCTCGTAGTGCGGGCCGGGGAACTGCGCGTAGACGCCCTCTTCGAGGGTCTCGTCGATCTCCTTGCACAGGGCGCGCAGCCGCGGCGAGTACAGGTCGGTGAGGTCCACGAAGTTCGCGCCCACGATCGGCGAGGTCGCCGTCAGGTTGATGTGATCGCTGATCAGGACCGGCTGGCCGGGGCGCATGCCCTCGCGCAGGCCGCCGCAGCCGTTGGTCAGCACGATGGTCTTGGAGCCGGCGGCGACGGCGGTCCGCACGCCGTGCGCGACGGCTGCCACGCCGCGGCCCTCGTAGTAGTGGGTGCGGCCCAGGAAGACCAGCGCCCGCTTGGCCCCGACCCGGTACGAGCGGATCGTGCCGCCGTGTCCCTCGACCGCCGGCGGCGGGAAGCCGGGCAGCTCGGTGACCTGGAACTCGGCCTCGGGGGAACCGAGCGCGTCCACGGCCGGGGCCCAGCCGGAGCCCATCACGAGCGCGACGTCGTGGGTCTCGGCGCCCGTGAGCTCGCGCAGGCGCGCGGCGGCGGCGTCGGCGGCGGCGTACGGGTCGCCCTGGATGTCGTCCGGAAGAAGAGATGCGTTCACGCGGATGAGCGTAGCCGCTCCGGGCCTACGCGCGTAGATGACAGAGCTGATGGGATTGCGATCGTTGTCTTGTCGTTTCCAACGAAAAAGCGGTGGGGCAGGCCCGCCGGGAAGCGGCGGAGCACAGGCCCGCCCGCTCGTCAGCAGGGCCGCTTGCGAAGCTCCATGACGTAGTCGTGCGGCGCGCCCGCGGATTCCGCGGCGTCGGCGATCTCCCCGAGATACCGCGCCGAGGGCAGTCCGCCCTCGTACCCGTTCAGCACGTACACCCACGCCGGCTCCTCACCCTCCAGCGTGTGCACCCTCACGCGCATCCGGCGGTAGATGTCGAGGCCGACACCCTCCCAGCGGTCCATGGAGTCCTCGTCCAGCGGGGCGACGTCGTACAGCGCCACGAACACCTGGGACCGCGGCGCCTCGACGATGGTCGCCAGCGCTCCCTCCCAGCCCATGTGCTCGCCGCCGAACGTCAGCCGCCAGCCGTTCAGCCAGCCCGTGGCGCGCAGCGGCGAGTGCGGGGCGCGGCGCGTCATGAGCCGCGGGTCGAGATTGCCGGCGTACGCGGCGTAGAGCGACATGGGGTCGAGGGTACGGCAGCGTCGCGTACGCCTCTTGCGTAACAGAAGGAGCTCGAATGCACACTCGGAGGCCCCTGGGCGGAAGCACCTTGAAGCGTGCGGGACAATGGAGTACGTGACTCGGATCGTGATCATCGGTGGCGGACCCGGCGGATATGAAGCTGCCCTGGTGGCAGCGCAACTCGGCGCGGAGGTGACCGTCGTCGACTGCGACGGTCTGGGCGGGGCGTCGGTGCTCACCGACTGCGTACCGTCGAAGACCCTCATCGCCACGGCCGAGGTGATGACGACCTTCGACTCCTCGTACGAGGAGCTGGGCATCATCGTGGCCGACGACACGCCTCCTCTGGAGCAGGCGGCCCGGGTGGTGGGTGTCGACCTGGGCAAGGTCAACCGACGGGTCAAGCGCCTCGCGCTGGCGCAGTCGCACGACATCACCGCCTCCGTGACGCGGGCCGGGGCCCGGGTCATGCGGGGGCGCGGGCGGCTCGACGGCATGCAGTCCATCGACGGCTCGCGCAAGGTCGTCGTGCGCACCGCGGACGGCACCGAGGAGACCCTCGTCGCCGACGCCGTCCTCATCGCGACCGGCGGGCACCCGCGCGAGCTGGCCGACGCGCAGCCCGACGGCGAGCGCATCCTGAACTGGACCCAGGTCTACGACCTCGACGAACTCCCCGAGGAGCTCATCGTGGTCGGCTCCGGTGTCACCGGCGCCGAGTTCGCCGGCGCGTACCAGGCGCTCGGCTCCAAGGTCACCCTCGTCTCCTCCCGCGACCGTGTGCTGCCGGGCGAGGACCCCGACGCCGCCGCCGTTCTGGAGGACGTGTTCCGCCGCCGCGGCATGAACGTGATGGCACGCTCCCGCGCGGAGTCCGCCAAACGGGTGGGCGACCGCGTCGAGGTCGCGCTCTCCGACGGCCGCGTCATCTCCGGCACGCACTGCCTGATGGCCGTCGGCGCCATCCCGAACAGCAGCGGGATGGGCCTGGAGGAGGCCGGGGTCAGGGTCCGCGACTCCGGCCACATCTGGACCGACAAGGTCTCCCGCACCACCGCCCCCGGCGTGTACGCCGCCGGTGACGTGACCGGCGTCTTCGCCCTCGCGTCCGTCGCCGCCATGCAGGGCCGCATCGCGATGTACCACTTCCTCGGTGACGCGGTGGCCCCGCTGAACCTGAAGACGGTCTCGTCGAACGTCTTCACCGACCCCGAGATCGCGACGGTCGGCTACTCGCAGGCCGACGTCGACGCGGGCAAGATCGACGCCCGGGTCGTCAAGCTGCCGCTGCTGCGCAACCCGCGCGCCAAGATGCAGGGCATCCGGGACGGCTTCGTCAAGATCTTCTGCCGTCCGGGCACCGGGATCGTCGTCGGCGGAGTGGTCGTGTCGCCCCGCGCTTCGGAACTGATCCACCCCATCTCGATCGCGGTCGACAACAATCTGACGGTCGAACAGATCGCGAACGCCTTCACCGTGTACCCGTCCCTGTCGGGCTCGATCGCCGAGGTGGCCAGGCAGTTGCACACCCGGAAGTCCACGGGCGAGGGCTGACCGCGAAAGGCAACTCCTCGCTGGTCACGGGGAGTTGCCGCCCATTCGCACGGCATAGGCGCCGCGATTAGGCCCGTATACCACTTCTGGTGCCGTGATGCGAACAACTTCTGTTATTCGGCGCATACTGCTGAAAGCAGACGGTCGTTGGGGTTACTGTCAGTTTCGTGTTCGCTGCAGAACGTCGCCAATTGATCCTCGAAATGGTGCGAGCGAACGGGGCCGTGTCGCTCCGTGAGCTCGCCCGCGTCGTCCAGACCTCCGAAGTGACCGTACGGCGGGACGTGCGCGCACTGGAGGCAGAAGGACTCCTCGACCGCCGACACGGCGGTGCGGTATTGCCGGGCGGGTTTACGCGGGAGTCCGGCTTTCCGCAGAAGTCACATCTCGCGACCGCCGAGAAGACGGCCATCGCCGATCTCGCCGCGAGCTTCGTCGAAGAAGGCGAAGCCATCGTGGTCGGGGCGGGAACCACCACGCAGGAGCTGGCGCGCCGGCTCGCACGGGTTCCTGGGCTGACCGTCGTCACCAACTCCCTTTTGGTGGCACAGGCGTTGGCCCATGCAAACCGTGTGGAGGTCGTCATGACCGGCGGCACCCTGCGCGGTTCCAACTACGCCCTTGTCGGCAGCGGGGCCGAGCAGTCCCTCCAGGGGCTGCGGGTGTCCAGGGCCTTCCTCTCCGGGAGCGGACTGACCGCCGAGCGCGGGCTGTCCACGTCCAACATGCTGTCGGCGTCCGTCGACCGCGCCCTGGTCCAGGCCGCCTCCGAGGTCGTCGTCCTCGCCGACCACACGAAGCTCGGCACCGACACGATGTTCCAGACGGTGCCGACCGACGTGATCACCCGGCTGGTGACGGACGAGCCACCCGCGCACGACGACCGCGCGGCCACCGAGTTGCAGGCCCTGGCGGACCAGGGCGTACAGATCGCGGTGGCCGGATCGTCCAACGGATCCTCATCGGGCCCAGGGGGCGATACGGTCCCGGCGGGGCGTCAGCCGCGCCGGGACGTGCCCCTTCCCGGACCGCGGCGCGGCCAGGTCCCGGGCGCGGGTCACGGTCTGCGCAGCGCGAGCGTCCTGGGCGCGGAACAGCCCCAGGGAGAGCGTGCCCGCGTGGCGGACCTGCGCCGCCGCTGACGGTTCCCCGCGACGCGGGCGGTACGTCACCGCCGGCCGCGACGCCGAACGCCGAAACGCCCGGCGGACTGACACTCCAGTCCACCGAGCGCTTCGGATGCCTGCCGACGACCTTCTACGGGCCCTCTGCAGAGCCCCGCCGTCTTCCGCGGATCAGTCCTTGATGTCGCAGATGGGGGCGCCCGAGGTGAGGGACGCGCCGACCTCGGCGGACAGGCCCTTGATGGTGCCCGAGCGGTGCGCGTTCAGGGGCTGTTCCATCTTCATCGCTTCGAGGACGACGATCAGGTCGCCTTCCTTGACCTCCTGGCCCTCCTCGACAGCGACCTTGACGATGGTGCCCTGCATCGGGGAGGCGAGGGTGTCACCGGAGGCTGCCGGGCCGGACTTCTTCGCGGCCCGCCGCTTCGGCTTGGCACCCGCGGCCAGGCCGGTGCGCGCCAGCGACATGCCCAGCGACGACGGGAGGGAGACCTCCAGGCGCTTGCCGCCGACCTCGACCACGACGGTCTCGCGGCCGGGCTCGTCCTCGGTCTCGGCGTCCGCGGGCGCGGTGAACGGCTTGATCTCGTTGACGAACTCGGTCTCGATCCACCGGGTGTGCACCGTGAACGGGTCCTGCGAACCGGTCAGTTCGGGCGCGAACGCCGGGTCGGTGACCACCGCGCGGTGGAAGGGGATCGCCGTGGCCATGCCCTCCACCTGGAACTCCTCCAGCGCGCGGGACGCCCGCTGGAGCGCCTGCTCGCGGGTGGCGCCGGTGACGATCAGCTTGGCCAGCAGCGAGTCCCAGGCCGGGCCGATGACGCTGCCCGACTCGACACCGGCGTCCAGGCGTACGCCCGGGCCGGAGGGCGGCGCGAAGGCCGTGACCGTGCCCGGAGCGGGCAGGAAGCCGCGACCGGGGTCCTCGCCGTTGATGCGGAACTCGAAGGAGTGGCCGCGCAGTTCGGGATCGCCGTAGCCGAGCTCCTCGCCGTCGGCGATCCGGAACATCTCGCGGACCAGGTCGATCCCGGCGACCTCCTCGGTGACCGGGTGCTCCACCTGGAGGCGGGTGTTGACCTCCAGGAAGGAGATCGTGCCGTCCGTGCCGACCAGGAACTCCACGGTGCCCGCGCCGACGTAGCCGGCCTCCTTGAGGATCGCCTTGGAGGAGGAGTACAGCTCCTCGACCTGAGCGTCCGACAGGAACGGCGCCGGGGCCTCCTCCACCAGCTTCTGGTGGCGGCGCTGCAGCGAGCAGTCACGGGTGGAGACGACGACCACGTTGCCGTGGCTGTCGGCCAGGCACTGGGTCTCCACGTGCCGGGGCTTGTCGAGGTAGCGCTCCACGAAGCACTCGCCGCGCCCGAACGCCGCGACCGCCTCGCGCACCGCGGACTCGTACAGCTCGGGGACCTCGTCGAGCGTGCGGGCGACCTTCAGGCCACGCCCGCCGCCACCGAAGGCCGCCTTGATGGCGATCGGCAGGCCGTGCTGCTCGGCGAACGCCACGACCTCCTCCGCACCCGAGACCGGGTCCGGCGTACCGGCGACCAGCGGCGCACCGGCGCGCTGGGCGATGTGCCGGGCGGCAACCTTGTCACCGAGGTCGCGGATGGCCTGCGGGGGCGGGCCGATCCAGATCAGGCCCGCGTCCAGAACGGCCTGGGCGAAGTCGGCGTTCTCGGAAAGGAAGCCGTAGCCGGGATGGATGGCATCCGCTCCCGAGTCCTTGGCGGCCTGCAACACCTTGCCGATGTCCAGGTAGCTGGTGGCCGGGGTGTCACCGCCCAATGCGAACGCCTCGTCCGCCGCACGGACATGCAACGCGTCCCGGTCCGGTTCCGCATAGACGGCAACGCTCGCGATCCCGGCATCCCGGCACGCCCGGGCCACGCGGACAGCGATTTCGCCACGGTTGGCGATGAGCACCTTGCGCACGATGGCTCCCTCCTTGAAACAAGCCGAGTTTAGGGACTGCCGACACGACCTTTCGACCCGTCCCCAATGGTGAGCTTGCCCACACGGAGCGTGATTCGAGGCCCGCTCGACCCGCGATATCCCTTGTCGCACCGCGGTACGCAGGAATCCTTCCCCGAACCCTAGCCCCCCTGTGTGGCCAAGGTCTCTGTGAGAGCGTGCTGCGCCCCACTCGGTTTCTTTGTGGAGTCCCTACGAATGGCCCAATGAATCTTTGCCCTCCGCAGAACCCTTGTCCCCGGGTTTACCCGTTAGTAGCGTTCGGTACGTCGCGAACGTACTTGAGGTAACAGAGCCGGAAGTGTGGGTGGGGAACGGTGGCGCGCAGACCTGTCGCGTGGGTGACCGCGATCGTGCTCTTCGTGGAAGCGGTCGGCATCGCGCTGGTCAACTGGTTCATGGGCATGGTCGTGGACCGGCAGAACATGTCGCTGGCCGGACTCGACACCGACGTGATGTCGACGTCGTCGAAGGTCGCGGGCCTGGTCTTCGGCCTCTACTTCGCGCTGTGCGGTGTCGCCGCGCTGCTCGTCGCCCTGCGCAACCGGCCCCCGTCCGGCATCGGCCGGATCCTGCTGATCAGCGCCGCCGTGGTGCACGCCCTGCTGGGCGCCTTCACGGTGGGCCTGGTGGGCTGGGGCGCGTTCACCGTCATGATGGTCGTCCTGGCGCTGATCCTGCTGGTCCTGATGTCCTACGACCGCACGGCGGGCCCCGCTCAAGTCGCGCCCGAGGACGGCTCCGGAGGTGAGGGAGGCGACAACGGCACAGCCCCCGTCGCCACTCCGCCGGCCCCCTCGATGCCCTGATCGTTCCAGTGACGTTCGAGCGGCTCCGGATCAGTTCTTTGGCGGCGCCCACAACTCCGTGATCCCCACGCCCAGTTCGCCCAGCAGTCGGCGCACCAGCGGCAGTGAGATCCCGATGACGTTGCCGTGGTCGCCGTCGATGCCGTCGATGAACGGCGCCGAGCGGCCGTCGAGGGTGAACGCCCCCGCGACGTAGAGGGGTTCGCCGGACGCGACGTACGCGGCGATCTCGGCGTCGGTCGGCTCGCCGAAGCGGACCACGGTGGACGCGGTCGCCGACGCATGCCGTCCCGTCGCCGTGTCCCACACGCAGTGCCCGGTCTGCAGCGTGCCCGCGCGCCCGCGCATCGACTTCCAGCGCGCGGTGGCCTCCTCGGCGTCCGCGGGCTTGCCGAGCGCCTCGCCGTCCAGGTCCAGGACCGAGTCGCAGCCGATCACCAGAGCGCCCTTGACCTCGGGCCTCGCGGCCACCACGGAGGCCTTCGCCCGGGCCAGCGCGAGCGCGAGTTCGGCGGGGGTCGGTGCGGTCACGGCGTCCTCGTCGACCCCGCTGACGATCACCTCGGGGGTGAGTCCGGCCTGGCGCAGCAGTCCGAGCCGGGCGGGGGACTGGGAGGCGAGCACAAGGCGGCGGCGCGGCTGATCAGTCATGGGGTCAGGGTATCGGCGCGGTTCGGGCGGTGCCTCGGCCCGGGGCCGGGGTGATCACATGACGCCGAGGACGACCATCGCGAGCATCACGGCCAGCGCCATGAGGATGCCGAGCCGCCGCAACATCTCCTGCATGTCGCGGAGCTCCTTCGGCGGCTCGTTCTCCGGGTCGGACCACAGCATGTCCTCGATCGTCCGGCGACCCGGCCCCCGACGCCTGAGTACGCGTACTCAACTTCACGTAATGGGTCTGTAGTTCCCTTAATCCAACACCCCCTGTTACGGTTCTGGCAGCCACTAAAGGAACTGTGAACCCATTTATGGAGGCTCCGTCGTGCCCACCGTCGTGCCCACCGCCGTGTCCACCCCTGTGTTCACCACCGCCTGGACCGCCTCGCCGCAGCGCCCCAGCGAGGGCTTCACCCCCAACTGGTCGCAGGAGGGCTTCTGGCGCCAGTCGCTGCGCCAGGTCGTACGGCTCACCGCGGGCGGCGACCGGGCCCGTATCCGGCTGTCCAACGCCTACGGCACCTCGCCCCTGAGGATCGCGGGCGCGAGCGTCGCCCGCAGCGGGCCGGGCGCCGCCGTGGAGCCCGGCTCGCTGCGGCGGCTCACCTTCGCGGGGGCCGCGTCCGTCGAGATCCCGGCGTACGGCCACACGGTCAGCGACGCGGCCGAACTCGCTCTGGAATCAGGGGAGTCGGCGACCGTCACCCTGTACCTTGACGCCGTCACCGGACCCGCGACCTTCCACGCCCAGGCCTTCGCGACCAGCTACCGCGGCTCCGGGGACCGCTTGGAGGACACCGGCGGCGCGGGCTTCGACGCGTCCACCGAGTCCTGGTACTTCCTCTCCGCGCTCGAGGTCGACGCGGGCCGCGGGGACGGGATCGCGCTCATCGGCGACTCGATCACCGACGGCTTCGGCTCGACCCCGGGCGACAACCGGCGCTGGTCCGACGCGCTCGCCGCACGCACCGGACGGCCCGTCCTGAACGCCGGCATCGGCGGCAACCTGCTGCTCAACGACTCGGCCTGGTACGGCGAGAAGGGTCTTCACCGCCTCGCCCGCGACGTCCTCGACCACGAGGGCGTGAGCACACTCGTCGTGCTCCAGGGCCTCAACGACCTCGGCTTCAGCGAGACGGACGAACAGCCCACCTACCGGCCCGCCCCGGTCGTCGACGCCGAGGAACTCATCGCCGGACACCGGGAGTTGATCCGCCGGGCGCGCGCCCGGGGCGTGCGCGTCATCGGCGCGACCCTGCTCCCCTTCGGCGGCTCCGACCACTGGGGCGAGCACGCGGCGAAGGCGAGCCACGAGCTGAACGAATGGATCCGCAGCTCAGGGGAGTACGACGCGGTCGTGGACCTGAACCGCGCAATGGCCGCTCCGGCGGACCCGGACCGGCTGCACCCGGCGTACGACTTCGGCGACCACCTGCACCCGAACGACGCCGGGTACACGGTGATGGCCGAAGTCCTCGCCGAACTGCTGGAGAAACAGCGCTAGGGGGTGTTTTGAAAGTCCCGCACAGCACCCACGGCGCCCGGCACGCACCCTCGCCGCACCGGCCGAAGCCCCAAGTACGTCCAGTACGAGG
>NZ_JBEXDZ010000156.1:0-23022 GCF_040606085.1 Streptomyces sp. NPDC005485
TGTCCGGCCCTTCCCCATGTGAGCGCATTTTCTCGGCTGACCTGTGCATATTCCGGACGTTCGGACGTTCCTTCACCCCTCCCGCACGTCCAGGTCGGCGGCTGGGGAGCGGTGCTGGGCGACGAGGGCGGCTCGGCCGGTCTCGTGCGCGAGGCGGTACGGACCACCTGGGCGGCGCACGACCGCGGCGACAAACCCGACGAGCTCGCCGAGAGCCTGCTCAGCGCGTTCGGCGTCGACGAGGTACCGGCGCTCGGCGCGGCACTGGAGCGGGCCACGGACCTCTCCGCCGAGTGGGGCCGGCACGCTCCGGCGGTGTTCGCCGCCGCCGAGGCGGGTTCAGCGCTCGCCCGTGACGTGATCGCCGAAGGCGGTCGCTCCCTCGCCGCCCTCGTGGTGCGGCTCGCCGAACGCGGGGTCGCCGTCGACGACGTCGTGGTCGCGGGCAGCGCCGTACTCGCCCAACCCGCCCTCTACGGCGCCTTCACGACCTCACTGGCCAAGACCCTGCCGACGGCACGCCCGCAACCGCTGCGCGTGCCACCGGTCGAGGGAGCCGTGGCGCTCGCGCGTTCGCTCCCATGACACCGCCGTGCCGCTCGTCCTTCTCCCCCGCGACATGAACCGGCCGTAGATCTTCGCTCGTAAGACTCCCGTCCTCGCCCCAGGGCGCGGTCGCTCCGCTACGACCGCACCGGCCCGCACGGCCGCAGAGGACCCCACACACTTCAGGAGAGGCAATCGCATGCCGTCACCAGCCGGGCAGCAGTCCACCCAGTCGGCCCGTGCCAGTGAACGTGCCCTGAACAGGCGCGTGTTCCTCAAAAGCTCCTTCGGCGTGTCGGTCGGCGTGCTCGCCGCCCCCACGGCCGTCACCTGGCTGGCCGCCGCCGACGCCAAGGCCGCCACCGCCCCAGCGGCGTTCGTCGACGACTACACGACGAACGTCATGGCCAACCAGACGCCCGAGACCAACGCGGTGGTCCGCGTCCTCGGCGGCATGAGCAAGGTGTGGAAGACCGGCGACGCCTGGAACACGGGCACCCCGCTGATGCCCGAGGTACTGCGCGCCAACATGCGCTACTGCATCCAAATCACGACGACCCGCACCGACGCCCAGGCGCGCGAGGCGTTCATCTACGACCGCCAGCACCAGAGTTACGCGGTGATCGCAGGCCTCGGCCCGCTCGCCGACCTCTACAAGGCGGGCGCCAAGGCGGTCACGTCCATCACCAGTGCCCCCGACGGCACTCCCGCCACCAAGATCGACGACGCGGTGCCGGCCGGCGCTCCCGCCGGATCCGCCCTCGGCGCGGGCGCCCACGACTCGGCGCTCGGCAAGGTGGCCGAACTGGTCGACACCGTGCGGGGCAACTTCGCCTCCGGCAATCCGTCCAAGTACGCCTACCTCTACCCGCGCCCGTGGCGCATGAACGAGGACAGCGAGGTCGTCGACACCGGCACGACCGACGCGCTCGGCTTCCCGGTCTACGACTCCGAGGTGGTCGTCGCTCCGCAACTGCTGCGCCAGCGCTCCGCAGCCCCGGCCGACGACGGCGGCTTCCCCAGCGGCCACACCAACGCCTTCCACCTGGCCGGACTGGCGCTCGCGTACGCGGTGCCCGAGCGCTTCCAGGAGATGGTGGCGCGGGCCTACGAACTCAGCCACACCCGGATCGTCTCGGGCATGCACTCCACCGTCGACGTCATCGGCGGCCGCGTCATGGCCACCGCCCTGACGGCCGCCACGCTCGCCGACCCCAACAACGCGACCCTCAAGGCCGCCGCACGCGCCCAGGCGGCCGCGTACTTCCAGCAGCAGACCGGAACGACGGCCGACACCCTGTACGCCTACGCGCACTCCGCGGGTCTCGACTCCGACCCGTACGCCGACCGGGCCGCCAACGCCCGCGCGCTCAAGCCCCGGCTGACGTACGTCCTCACCCGGCACGGCCGCAGCGAGGACCTGACCGTGCCCAAGGGCGCCGAAGTCCTGCTGGAGACCCGGCTCCCCTACCTCGACGCCGCCCAGCGCCGCGAGGTGCTCCGCACGACCGCCCTGCCGTCCGGGTACGTGCTGCTCGACGGCCCCGAGCAGTGGGGACGCCTCAACCTGTTCGCCGCCGCCGACGGGTACGGCGCCTTCGACTCCGACGTGCACGTCACCCTGGACGCCGCGGACGGCGGCTTCGGCGCTGCCGACACCTGGCGCAACGACATCTCCGGCCACGGCAGTCTGGTCAAGCGCGGCGGCGGGGCGCTGACCCTGACGGGGGCCAACTCCTACACGGGCGGCACGCTGGTGGAGGAGGGGGCGCTGACCGCCGGCTCCGCGGAGGCGCTGGGCCACGGCGACGTCCGTGTCCAGGGCGGTCTGCTGCGGGCGGCGACGCCGGTGCGGGTGTGCGGCGCCTACGCACAGGCAGCAGGTGCGACGCTGGAGGTGACGCTCGGCGCGGGCTGCGCGGCGCCGCTGACGGTGGAGCGGCGGGCCCTGCTGGACCGCGACAGCGTGCTCTCGCTGCGGCTGGACACCCGGCGTCCACCGGCCGCGGGCAGCGTGCTCCCGGTCATCCGGACGCGTTCCCTGCGCGGGCAGTTCGGGAAGATCGTGGTGCAGGCCGACGGGTATCGGGCGCTGCCCGTGCACACCCGCGACGGACTGTCCGTACGGCTCGTGAAGCGGTGACCCTGCCGGTCGCCTGAGCAGCAGCGGTGGTCGCGCGTCGGTTCTCGCGCGGCCACCGCTCGTGCGTTCCCACGGCCTTCGCATGCCGATGTCACGTTTCGGCTCGTCGCTCCCTCTTGAGTGCGGACACTCGGACGCGCCGAGTTCCGGCATGCACAGGAGGCCGTCATGAACGTGACCGATCCCAGCAGCAATCCGACGCCCGCAACCGGCCCGCAGGCCGCGACGCAGATGCCCGCGCGGCGGCGCGCGGTCCGTTTCACCGTCGACGCAACCGAGTGCGCCGCCTGGCACTATCCGGGGACCAACGGCACCTGCGTGATCATGGCGGGTGGGTTCGCCGTGACGAAGGAGCCCGGCACCGACCAGTTCGCACGGCGGTTTCACGAGGCCGGGTTCGGCGTCCTCGCCTTCGACTACCGCGGCCTTGGCGAGAGTGGGGGCCGGCCGCGCCAAGTGCTCCGTATCAAGGAACAGTTGGCGGACTGGGACGCGGCGATCACCCACGCGGCGACCCTGCCGGACGTCGACCCGCGACGGGTGGCCCTCTGGGGCTTCTCCGCGTCAGGCGGTCACCTTCTGCGCGTGGCGGCGCGCCATCCGCGGCTCGGGGCGGTCATCGCCCAGACGCCGAACGTCGGCGGCCTGGCCGCCACGCTCCACACCGGCCGGCACCAGACACCGTCGGCGATGCTGCGCTTCCTCGGCCGGGCCGTCCTCGACACGATCGGCGGTCTCCTGGGCCGGCCGCCCCTGCTGGTGCCACTGTCCGGCGAACCGGGCACCGTCGCGCTCATCACCACCCCGGACGCCGCGGACACCGCCCGCGCGCTCAATCCCGGCAACCGCTATCCGGACTGGCTCCAGGAGGTCGCCGCCGGCTCCGGCCTGCGCCTCGCCCTGCACCGGCCAGGACGCTTCGCCTCCCGGGTGCGCTGCCCCCTCCTCGTACTGGTCTGCGACAAGGACCGGACCGCGTATCCCGCGGGAGCCGTCGACGCGGCACGGCGGACGCCGGGTGCCGAACTGGTGCGGCTGTCCGGCGGGCACTACGCCCCGTTCCTCGACGCCCACGAACAGGCTGTCGATGCCCAACTGTCCTTCCTGCGGCGGCAACTGCTGCAGGCACCGGAACCGGGCGCCGACCGGCCCGCCGTGCGAACCGGGGAGGCGTCATGAACCGAATCGAGTTGTCGGCCGGGACCCTCACGTACACGGACACCGGTGGCGACGGCCCCGTAGTGGTGCTGCTGCACGGTCTGATGATGGACGCCACGCTGCGGGACGAGACGATCGCCGGGCTGTCCGCCGAGCATCGGTGCGTGGCGCCGACGCTGCCCCTGGGTGCGCACCGTCATGGGATGCGAGCCGGCACGGACCTGTCGCTGCCCGGAGTGGCCCGGCTGGTCGTGGAGTTCCTCGAACGGCTGGCCCTGCGTGATGTCACCCTCGTCGGCAGTGACACCGGCGGGGCGCTGGTCCAGTTGCTCATGGCCGAGGGGGCGCCCGCGGTGGGACGGGCCGTGCTCGTCTCCTGCGACGCGTTCGACAACTTCCCGCCGGGGCTGACCGGCAGGACGCTCGTACTCACCGGCAGGCTCTCACCGCGACTGTTCGGACTCTTCATGCAGCAGATGCGACTGCGGCCACTGCGACGGCTCCCGATCGCGTTCGGCCGGCTGACCAAGCGCGGCGACGCCGCCACCGCCCGGTGGATCAGGCCCGTCCTGCGGCAGCAGGAGATCCGCCGCGACACCGTGCGTGTCCTGCGCGCGGCGGCCGCGGACACCGGCCTGCTGCTCACCGCGGCCGAACGGCTGCCGGACTTCGAGCGCCCCGCGCTCGTCGTCTGGGCGAGCGAGGACCGGGTGATGCCGCCCGAGCACGGCCGCCGTCTGGCCCGGCTCCTCCCGCAGGGGCGGCTGATCGAGGTGGCCGACAGCTACACGCTTGTCCCCCTGGACCGGCCCGCGGAACTCGCGCGTGCCGTCGGGGAGTTCACCCGCGCCCCGCACGTCACCTGAGGCCGATGTCCGCGTGCTGCGATACGTTTCCCCTATGACGCAATTCGTACTCGTGGCAGGCGCATGGCTCGGAGCGTGGGCATGGGACGACGTGGTGCCCGAGCTGCGGGCGGCCGGGCACGGCGTCCATCCGCTGACTCTGTCGGGCGTCGCCGACAGACAGGACGTGCCGGTCGGGCCGCAGACCCATGTGCGGGACATCGTCGGCGAGGTCGAGCGTCTGGATCTGCGCGATGTCGTCCTGGTCGGGCACAGCTATGCGGGCATTCCGGTCGGCCAGGCCGCCGGCCGCCTCGGCGACCGGCTGGCGCGGGTGGTGTACGTGGACGCCAATGTGCCCACCGACGGTGAGTCGTTCGTCTCCACGTGGTGGCAGGGCCCGGAGAGACTGCAGGCGGTACTCGACGAGCACCAGGGGAACTGGCCGCCGCTGACCGCGGCCGAGTACGACGGGCAGGGGCTCACCGACGAGCAGATCTCGCGCATCGCCGGCGGCTCGACCCCGCAGCCGGGCGCCACCCTGTCCGATCCGGCCGTACTGGAGCGGCCGCTCGACGAACTCCCGACCACGTACATCAAGTGCCTGCTCGACGGCGACGAACCGAACGACGACGCGGCGGAGCTGCTGAAGAGCGAGCACTGGCGGCTCGTCGAGATGGACACCGGCCACTGGCCGATGTTCTCCCAGCCGCACGAGCTGGCCCGCATCCTGCTGCGGTCCGCCACACGCTGACCCCACGCGTCGGCATGTCACCGACGGCATCCTCCCGGCGGCTGACCGGACCCGCGGGTCGAAAGGCTCGGAAGGGGTACTGCGGGAGACGGAGCCCGGAGGTGACGTGCAGGTGCGAACGCAGACCGGGGAGGAAGGGTCCGCGTACGACGCCGGACCGTATCTGCCCAAGCGTGGCGGCCTCCCCGCGCATCGCAGGGCCGCGGCCGACTGCCGGGGGTGCCCCTTGTTCGAGGACGCCACCCGGACCGTCTTCGGCGAGGGCGACACCTCGGCGCGGCTCGTGCTCGTCGGGGAGCAGCCCGGGGATCAGGAGGACAGGCAGGGCGAGCCCTTCGTGGGCCCGGCCGGGCGGCTGCTCGGGAAGGCCCTGGAGGAAGCGGGCATCGACCGGAGCGCGGCGTATGTGACCAACGCCGTGAAGCACTTCAAGTTCACCCGGAGCGAGGGCGGCAAACGCCGTATCCACAAAGCGCCGGACCTTCGGGAGCTGACCGCCTGCCGGCCCTGGCTGCTCGCCGAGCTGCACCTGGTCCGGCCCGAGGTGGTGGTGGCGCTCGGTGCGACCGCCGGCAAGGCACTGCTCGGCAGGTCGTTCCGGGTCACCAAGGACCGCGGCACGCTCATCCCCCTTCCCGAGGAGTACGACGTCGAGGGCGGGGATCAGGCCGAGCGGAAGCGCTGGCTCGTGGCGACGTTGCACCCCTCGGCCGTCCTCCGCGCCGACGACCGGGAAGCCGCCTACGCGGGTTTCCTGTCGGACCTCCGCGTGGCCGCGCGGGCGCTGGAGCGCTGACCGGACCAGGCAGGCGGGCGGGCCTTCCCCTCTGTTCCTGACTTGACCGTGGATCTTCGGGTACTCGATGCGAATGACGAAGATTCCGCGCCTGCTCAGGCGCCAGAAGCCGACCCGGACCGCGACCGAGGAAGTACTGGAAGAGGTCAAGCAGCAGGGAGCCGAGGACGACGTGGACACCTCGTCGGGCGGGCGAGGCGGGTCGGGTGACCCGCTCACCCCGAGCCGCTCCGCGAACCGGAAGACCGTGGAGGGACACCCCTCCGACTAGACCGAGGCGGGCGCCCCCGGCTAAGGCGTCGTCCGGGATTCCAGGTCCCGGCGGGTGTCGTCGCCGTACACACCCGTCTCGTCGCCGCGGATGCCGTACCAGAGCTGGAAACGGGCCACGGCGGCGGAGAGGGTGGCGTCGTAGGTGCCGCTGGTGGCGCCGTTGCCGTACACGTCGGGGATGCGCAGCAGCCGTTGCTGGAGCTCGGTGACCTCCGGGCCGCTGTCCCCCTCCCGCAAGGTGCCCGCGCCGTCCGGGTCGGCGGCCCCGCTGGGGGCGCTGTTGCCGGGGGCCGTCGAAGGGGGCGTGGAGGTCCGCGCCTGCTTGTCCGTGTCGTCGCCGGGCAGCAGGAGCGCGGCGGCGAAGCCGGCCAGGGCCGCCGCGAGCACGGCGAGACCGATCGCGGTCCGGCGCATCACCGCCTCACGCCCGCGGTCCGAGTGCCGACCGCCCGCGCGGGGGCCTGCGCCCGCTCTCGCGTTCCGGCTTCCTAAGCGGGCCGTCTCCGTGGCCACCGGCGGCAGCTCTTCGGTCTCGTTGTCCTCCGGGGTCGGCAGAAACCGTGGTGCGGTGGCCACGGCCACCGCTACGGGCTCGACGAGTTCGTCGTGCTCCTCCGGCTCCGCGCGACGGTCGTTCTCACGTACCTGCCGTACCAGCTCTGCCAGCGCCTCCGACCTGCGGCGGAGCTGGACGCGGGTGGGTTCGAGTGCCGGGCGCCACGCAGGACGCCCGGATTTGGGCGGCATCGACACACTGCTCTCCTCTCGTGTGTGCGGTTTCCCGCCATCCCCGAGGAGAGATACGCGGGCGTCGGCCCGCCGGTTCAGCCCCTCACCCACCTCATTAAGCGATCGATACGATCAATTGAGCAAGAATCGTTGAGCGTTTGAGCGAATCCATGCTAGAAACCGCCGTCATGACGACTCGTTGGTCCCGCCGTGGCTTCCTGGCCGCAAGCAGCACCGCGCTCGCGCTCGGGGTGCACACCACCGCCGGCGCCTCCCCCCTCATGTCCACCGCCACCACCGACGCCGTTGAGGCCTCGGACGAGTTCGCGACCCTGCGCGCCAAGTGGCGCACCCTCGTCCTCGGCGAGGGCTTCAGCCCCACCGCCGAACCCTTCAAGAGCCGCCTGGCCGAACTGGGCACCACCGCGAGCACCCTGCGCTCCACGATGGCACCGACGTCCGGATCGCTCTGGCCTGACCTGGTCTACGCCGACCCCGAACCGGACACTGACCAGGAGTCGTACGGCTACTCCGGGAACATGCACGCCAGCTTCACCCGTCTCAACACGCTCGCCCAGGCCTACTCCCAGCCGGGTACGGGCCTGACCGGCGACACCACGCTCAGGGACGCCGTCCTCACGGGCCTCGACCACCTCCACACCGAGGTCTACAACGAGAGCCGCACGCGCTACGGCAACTGGTACAGCTGGCAGATCGGGGCGCCGCAGGCCCTGCTCGACGTGTGCGTCCTGATGTACGACGAGCTGTCCGCCGCGCAGCTCGCCGGCTACCTCGCCGCCGTGGACCACTTCGTGCCCGACTCGGCCGTCTCCGTCTACAGCGGGACGAGCACCGGCGCGAACCGCGTCGACCTGTGCCGGGTCCTCGCCCTGCGGGGCGTCGTCGGCGCGAGCTCCGCGAAGATCGCGCTGGCCCGTGACGCGCTCTCCCCCGTCTTCCCGTACGTGACCGGCGGCGACGGGCTCTACACCGACGGCTCGTTCATCCAGCACACCACCGTCCCCTACACCGGCTCGTACGGCTCGGTGATGCTGGGCGGGCTCGGCCTGCTCTTCGCCCTGCTCGCCGGGTCCAGCTGGGAGGTCACCGACGCCCAGCGGCAGATCGTGTTCGACGCGGTGGAGAGCGCCTGGGCGCCGTTCCTCTACAACGGGCTCGTCATGGACGGGGTGTCGGGGCGGGCGGTCAGCCGGGGCCTCGCCGCGGCCGACGCCAAGCAGATCCAGCAGGACGACCATCTGCGCGGTCATCCCATCCTCGCGTCGATCGTGCTGCTCGGCCAGGGCGCGAGCAGCGCCGAGAACACACGCTGGCGCGGCCTCGTGAAGGGCTGGATACAGCGGGACTACTACAGCCCGCCCATGAGCGACCCGTCGTTGAGCCTGACAAGTCTGGCCCGGATCAAGGGCGTTGTGGACGACACCTCGGTCTCCGTGATCGCCGAGCCGACCGGGCACCGACTGTTCACCAACATGGCCCGGGCCACGCACCGCCGCCCCGGCTGGGCCGCGTCGATCAGCATGGCCGACCGCCGGATCACGTACTACGAGACCGGCAACGGGGAGAACCTGCACGGCTGGCACACCGGTGCCGGAATGCTCTACTGGTGGGGCGACACATTCGGCAACGGGCAGTACAGCGACGCCTTCTGGCCGACGGTGGACCCTTACCGGCTGCCCGGCACCACCACCTCGCGGCGGCCCCTCGCGGACGCCGCGGGCGGCGACTGGGGCGCCTCGCTGCCGGACGTGAACTGGGTGGGCGGCACCACGGACGGCCGTCGGGCCGCGATCGGCCAGTACGTCAAGGGCCTGCAGAGCACGCTGTTGGCGAAGAAGTCGTGGTTCTGTCTCGACGACGCGATCGTCTGTCTCGGTGCCGGGATCAAGTGCACGGACGGCACGGCCGTGGAGTCGACGGTGGACAACCGCAACCTCGGCCCCACCGGCAACACCTCGTTCCAGGTCGACGGCGTCACCAAGCCGCTCACCTACCCCTGGTCGCAGACGCTCACCGGCGCCGGCTGGGCCCACATCGGCGGGCACGGCGGCTATGTCTTCCCCGGCGGCGCCGCCGTCAAGGCGCTGCGCGAGGCTCGCGACGGCAAGTGGAGCGACATCAACAAGGGCGGCGGCTCCACGGTGCTGAACCGCAAGTACCTGACCCTGTACGTCGACCACGGCACCAATCCCACCGACGCCGCGTACGCCTACCTCCTCATGCCGGGTGCGACGGCCGCGCAGACGCAGACCCGGGCCGCCGCCACGAGCTGGCTGTCGGTCCTCGCCAACACCGACAACCAGCAGGGCATCGCCGTCCCCTCGCTCGGCTTCACCGGCGTCAACTTCTGGTTCGGCGGCACTGTGGGAGCCCTCACGGCGAGCAACCCGTGCTGCGTGATGATCAACGAGAACAGCGACGGCACCGCGGTGATCTGCGTCAGCGACCCCATGCGCAAGCAGACCGGCCTCACGCTCACCTGGAACAGGGCCGTGTCGTCGGTGACCTCCAAGCCCACCACGGTCACCTCGGCGACCACCGGCTCCACGCTGACGCTGACCTTCGGCGACCTCAGCACGACCGCCGGTGTCACCCAGAAGATCAGCGTCCACCTCGGCTGAGGCGCGGGAGCACGGTCGGACGCTCAGCCACGCAGCCAGACCGTGCTGTCCGGCGGCAGCCGACCCTCGTCGAGACCGGCGCTGGAGAGCAGCACGGCTTCGTGCCCGGGCAGTTCGACCGGGCTGCCGGAGAAGTTGACCACGCAGGTCAGGCCGCCCGGCCGGGTGAAGGCGAGGACGCCGTCACCGGCGGGCAGCCACCGCATCGGACCGTCGCCCAGCCCCGGCTCGGCGCGGCGCAGCCCCAGCGCCCGGCGGTAGAGCTCCAGCACGGAGTCGGGGTCGCCGGTCTGCGCCGCGACCGTGTACTCCTTCCAGGCCGCGGGCTGCGGCAGCCACGGCTCCTTGCCGTTGCCCAAGGCGCCGGGACCACTGAAACCGAACGGTGGCGCGTCGCCCTCCCAGGGGAGCGGCACGCGGCAGCCGTCGCGGCCCGGGTCGGCGCCGTTCGTGCCGTGGAAGGCGGGGTCCTGGATGAGGTGCTCCGGGATGTCCTCGACCTCCCACAGACCCAGTTCGTCGCCCTGGTAGAGGTAGACGCAGCCGGGCAGTGCCATGGTCAGCAGAGCGGCCGCCCGGGCCCGCCGGGTGCCGGTCGGGAGGTCGACGGGTGTGCCGTGCAGGCGGCGCCGGTCGAAGCCGTACCCGGAGTCGGACCGGCCGTAGCGGGTGACGTGGCGGGTGGTGTCGTGGTTGGACAGGACCCAGGTGGCGGGGGCGCCGATGGGCGTGTGTCCGGCGAGGGTGTCGTCGATGACGGCGCGCATCCGGTCGGCCGACCATTCGGCTTGCAGGAAGGGGAAGTTGAAGCCCGTGTGCAGTTCGTCGGGGCGCAGGTAGCGGGTGAAGCGCTGCCGGTCGGACACCCACAGCTCGCCGACGAAGATCCGCTCCGCGGGGTAGGAGTCGGCGATGCGCCGCCAGGCCCGGTACACCTCGTGCACCCCGTCCTGGTCCGAGACCGGTGACGGCGCGCCTTCGGCGATCGAGGCCAGATCGGGCAGGCCCGGTTGTTTCACCAGGTTGTCGGCGACGTCGATGCGGAAGCCGTCGACGCCCCGGTCGAACCAGAAGCGCAGGATCGACTCGAACTCCGTGCGCACCTCGGGGCTGTCCCAGTTGAAGTCCGGCTGTCCGGGCGCGAACAGGTGCAGGTACCACTCGCCGGGGTTGCCGTCCGCTTCGGTGACCCGCTGCCAGGCGGGTCCGCCGAAGTGGGACGGCCAGTCGTTGGGCGGCAGTTCGCCCGCCGCACCGCGTCCGGGCCGGAAGTGGAAGCGGGCACGCTCGGGCGAGCCGGGTGTCGCCGCCAACGCGGCGCGGAACCAGGGGTGTTGGTCGGAGCAGTGGTTGGGCACCAGATCGACGATCACCCGAAGGCCCAGTCCGTGCGCCTGCGCGATGAGCTCCTCGGCCTCGCGCAGGGTGCCGAACAGCGGGTCGATGTCCCTGTAGTCGGCGACGTCGTAGCCCGCGTCGGCCATCGGGGAGACGTACCAGGGGCTGATCCACAGGGCGTCCACGCCGAGGTCGTGCAGATGGGTGAGACGTGCCCGGATTCCGGCGATGTCGCCGACTCCGTCCGCGTTGCCGTCGGCGTAACTGCGGGGGTAGATCTGGTAGATGGCGGCACTGCGCCACCAGGGGCTTGCGTCGGTCATCCGGTGTGCCAATCGTCGAGGTGCGTCACGGTGCGTGCGTCGAGGCCGGGGCTGCGCGTATGAACTCCCTGCCACAGTCCGGCATTCCACAGCTCGGCCGCTTCCAGTCCCAGCAGGCTCGACCGGAGGGTGCGTCCGGGGGTGGGCAGGATCTCCTCGTGCGCCAGGTCCGAGGGCACGGCCAGCACCCGGCAGCCCGCCGCGTGCGCCGAGGCCACGCCCGCGGGGCTGTCCTCGACGGCGAGGCAGGCCGCCGGGTCCGCGCCGAGTGCCCTGGCCGCGGCGAGGTACGGGTCGGCGGCGGGCTTGGTGCGCGGGGTCTCGCCGGCGGCGACGGTCGTACGGAAGTTGTCGGGGCCCAGCACCTTGAGTACGGCGTCGACGACGGGTCGGGGGGAGGCCGAGACGAGGGCTGCCGGGATGCCCAGGTCCCCGAGCAGGGCGAGGAGTTCGGTTGCTCCCGGCATCGGGGATGCCTCCGCCTCGACGACCGCCAGGAAGGCAGCTTCGAGCTCCCCGGCCAGCGCGTCCTGGTCACGGCCGGTCACCCGGTGCAGATGCGCGGCGGTGTCGCCGACCGAGCGGCCGAGGATCCCGGGCAGGTCCTCGGCGCCGAGTTCGTGGCCGAGGGCGGCGGCACATGCGCGTACGGTGCGCAGCCACAGCTTCTCGGTGTCGACGAGGGTGCCGTCCATGTCGAGGAGCACGGCGTGCGGGCGGGCCGCGAAGGGGCGGCCCTCGAACGTCCAGTGCCGGTCGGCGAGTCGGCCCAGTGAGGCGAAGACCTGGGCGGCGACGTCGACATGGCGTACCTCCGGCGGCGCCGCCCCTATGCCCGGGCCCGCGGCGGTCAGCCAGGCGGTGCGCTCCTGCGGGGAACGGCCGCCGTGGCCACCGGCGTCGACATGACCGTGGTCGGTGACGACGAGGATCGTCCACTGCTCGCTGTCGTACGCGGGTCGGTTGCGCACGGCTGCGAGCAGCCTGCCAAGACGCTGGTCGGCGCGGAGCACCGATGCCTCGTACGCCACCCCGCATCCGAGGAAGTGCGCGGTCTCGTCGGGCGCACCGAGGTAGACGAACGACGCGTCGAGGTCGTCGTCCGCGAGGATCCGGGACGCCGCCTCGGTGATCCGCTCGTCGCATTCCTCCCACGCCTGCGGGGTGTCCGCGCTCGGCGCGACGTACACACTGCGGGACGGCGCCCGGAACAGCGGGCCTCCGTCCGCTGTCTGCATGAGCGGCCGCCAGCCCGCCGCGACGAAGGTGCGGCCCCGCTGGGCGAGGCGGGTCGCGAAGTCGGGGAAGACGTCGAGACGGTGACCGCTGAAGTCGTTGCTCCACACACCGTGCTTGTCGACGCCCACGCCGGTGACGATCGTCGCCCAGCAGGGGCCCGACATGGTGGGCGTACGGTCGTCGACCTCGACGGGAGCGAGGAACCCGTCGGCCGCGAGGGCGTCCAGGTGCGGGGTGGGCAGTCGGCGCAGGACATCGAGGCGTACGCCGTCGATGCCGACGACCAGAACGCGGCGCGCGGCAGGCATGGTCGGATTCCTTCTGCAGGAGGGGGCGGACGCTGCTCAGGCCGATCGGGTCAGCTCGTCGGGGCCGACTCCGTGCAGGAACGGGAGGCCCTGTGCGTAGCGCTGCACCTCGTCGACGGCCCAGTGCGCCATGCGGCCGAGTTCGTTGCCGAGGGAGCCGGCGATGTGTGGGGTGAGCAGCACGTTCGGGAGCGTGTAGAGCGGGGAGGAGGCGGGGGGTGTGTCGGGTTCGGTGACGTCGAGCACGGCGTGTATGCGACCGGAAAGGAGACGCTCGGTGAGCGCGTCCGTGTCGACGAGGGATCCGCGCGCCGTGTTGATGAGTGTGGCGCCGTCCTGCAGGAGTGCGAGCCGGCGCGTGTCGAACATGTGGCGCGTCTCGGGCAGTTGGGGTGCGTGGATGGACACGACGTGGCTGCGCCGGACGAGTTCGTCGAGGTCGACGAGTTCCGCGCCGAGGGCGCGCGCCCCTTCCCTGTCGACGTAGGGGTCGTGGAGAAGAACGGTGAGGTCGAGCGGGCGGAGCAGCTCGATGACGCGGCGTCCGATGCGGGAGGCTCCGACGATGCCGACGGTGCGGTGGTAGTTGCCGTATCCGGTGAAGTACGGCAGGAGCGCGGGCTGTTCGCGCGCCTGGGCGTACTCGCGGGCGATGTCGAGGACGCGCTTGTTCGCGAAGAGGATGGCAGCGAGGGTGAACTCGGCGACGGGCAGGGCATTGGCGCCGGCCGCGGAGGAGACGGTGATGCCCCGCTTCCAGACGGCGGCGGTGACGTGGTGCTTGACGGACCCGGCCGCGTGGACGACGGCCCGCAGCCGCGGCATACGGCGCAGCGCGTCCTCGCTCAGCAGGGGGGCGCCCCAGTGGGTGAACAGGACTTCCACGTCGGCCAGTTCGGCGTCGGCGGCCGCCGCGAAGTCGGTGAGGTGGGCGGTGTCCACGGCGGCGACGGAGTGGAGCCGGCCGAGGGCTCCTTCCTCGGTCAGCGAGCGGTGGATCTCGTGTCCCATGGCGAGGACGGTGTGCGGGCGCCTGGGTGCGGTGGGGCGCGGCGAGCTGTTCAGGAGGGTGCCTTCCGGTACGGGCATGGTCACTTCACCGCGCCGGCGGTCAGGCCGGAACGCCAGAAGCGCTGCAGGCAGACGAAGGCGATGATCAGCGGGACGACGGCGATCAGGGACCCGGTGATGACGAGCGCGTAGTACTCGGGCTGCTGCTGCGTGACGCTGTTCCACATGAACAGGCCGAGGTTGACCGGGTAGAGCTTCTCGTCGTTCAGCATGACGAGGGCGCCGAAGAAGTTGTTCCAGCTCGCGGTGAACGAGAACAGGAAGATGGTCATGAAGCCGGGCGCGAGCATCGGCAGCGCGATCCCGGCGAAGGTGCGCAGTTCGCCGGCGCCGTCGACGCGGGCGGCCTCCAGTACCTCTGCGGGCACGTATCCCTCGGAGAAGACCCGGGCGAGGTAGACGCCGAACGGGTTGACCAGGGCGGGCAGCAGCAGGGCCCAGTAGGTGTTGACGACCCCGGCCTTGGTGGCGAGCAGGTACATCGGGAGCTGGATCACCGTGGCGGGCACCAGCACACCGCCGAGGACGATGCCGAACAGCTTCTCCTTGCCCTTGAAGTCGTACTTGTCGAAGGCGTATCCGGTGGCGACGCAGAGCAGGGACGACGCGGCGGAACCGACCACGGAGTACAGCATGCTGTTGCCGAACCAGCGCAGGTAGATGCCGTCGTTGAACGTGAGAACGTCGCGCAGGTTGGCGAAGAGGTTGAAGTCGCCGAAGGCGAAGCCGGAGGTGCCGAAGAGGTCGCGGCTGTTCTTGGTGGCGGCGAAGAGCAGCCAGCTGACCGGCATCAGGGTGTAGAGGGCCGCGACGATCAGTACGGCGTTGACGACGCCCTTGGAGAGAAGGGCACGGGAGGTGGTGCGGCGCCGGGCGGCCGGGGCGGACTCGCGGTCCGCCGGTGTCCGGGCCGGACGGTCCGGACGGTCCGGACGGGCTGGGCTCGTCGGGTCCGTCGGGCCCGTCGCTCGGGAGGTGAGGGTGCTCATGACGCCGCCTTCCACCGGTTGCCGAGCCGGGTGACGATGTAGGAGAGGGCGATACCGAGGACGGCGAGCATCAGGGACGCTGCGGCGGCCAGCCCGTAGTCGTGCTGCACGAAACCGGCCTTCCAGATGAACATCGTCGGGGACCACTCGGTGTCGATGGTGGGCGCACCGCGCTGGTTCAGGAGCCGCGGCTCGGTGAAGATCTGGATCGCGCCGACGCAGGTGAACAGCACGGTCATGACGACCGCGGAGGCGATCAGCGGCACCTTGATCTGCAGGGCGGTCCGTACGGCGCCCGCGCCGTCGACCACGGCCGCCTCGATCGTCTCGCGCGGAACGGCCTGCAGGGCTGCGTAGAAGATGACCGTGTTGTAGCCGATCCACTGCCAGGCGCACAGGTTGACCATCGACGAGAGCACATGGTCGTTGCTGTAGAAGTTCCACGTGCCGCCGAAGGCGCCGATCCAGTCGAGGACGGGGCTCAGGCCCGGGGTGTAGAGGTAGATCCAGATGATCGAGGCGATCAGTCCGGGGATCGCGTGCGGCAGGAACAGGGCGAGCTGGAAGAACCGCTTGGCGCGCGCGAGCGCGGAGTCGACCAGCAGGGCGAGCAGGAGCGAGCCGCCGATCATCACCGGGATGTACAGCGCGCAGTAGAGCGCGATGTGCACGAAGGAGTCCCGGAATCCCGCGTCGGACAGGGCCTTGGTGTAGTTGCCGAGTCCGGAGAACACCCGCTCGGTGCCGCCGAAGCCGAGCCCTGAGGAGTGCTCCTGGAAGAGGCTCATCCACACGGCGTAGCCGATGGGTGCGGCCATGACCGCGGCGAACAGCACGAAGAACGGGGTGATGAACAGGGCCGCGGCCCGGCGTTGAGTGCGCCGCAGTCTCGGGGTGCCCGAGGGCTTCGGCGGGGGCTGGCGGGTGGCCTTCACGGCCCCCGCGAGGGGTGCTGCCACGGTGGCTCCTTGGCGGAGTGGACGCTTGAGGGAGGGCGGGGTGTGGCCGCAGCGGGAGCCCGTGACGGCACGGGCCCCCGAGGGCCGGGACCCTCAGGTCACTCGGCGAGCTTCAGCCCGCGCTCCGTGATGCCCGACTCGGCCTGCTTCTGCCCGGCCTCGACGCCGGCGGTGAAGCCGGACTTGGCCGCCTCGTCCTGGATCGCGGTGTAGACGTCCATCTGGTCGGGGCCCCAGGTCCAGCCGGGGACGATCGTGTCGACCTGGTCGGAGGCGAGCTTGTAGAGGTCCTGGCTGCCGTCCAGGTACGAGGTGTCGAACTTCGCCGCGGCGACCGCGCGCATCTCCGGGTTGGCGGGCAGGGCACTGCTCGGCGACTCCAGGTCGGCGAGGCGGGCCTCGACACCTGCCTTGTTCGTGGTGAGCCAGGTGATGAACTCGGTGGCCGCCTCGGCGTGCTTGCTGCCCTTGAGGACGCCGTAGGAGGTGCCGCCGTAGTTGCCGCTGGCCGCGGTGCCCCAGTTCGGCATCGGGGCGGCGGCCCACTTGCCCTTGAGATCGGGCATCGCGGTCTTCATGCCGCCTGCGGACCAGGAGGCGCCGAGGAAGGAGAGGGTTTTGCCGGAGGTGCGGGCCTTGGTCTCCTCGGGGCTGTAGCCGGCGAAGGACTGCACCAGGTCGTCCTTGACCAGGCCGTCCCAGTAGGCGGTGACCTTCTTCGTCGCGGCGTCGTCGACGCCGGTCCTCCAGGCGTCGCCCTCGGTGGCGAACCACTTGCCGCCGGCCTGCCAGGAGAGGGCGGCCAGCAGCGCGGGGTCGGACTTGGGCATGGAGGCCAGGCGGACGTTCTTGTCCTTCTTCCTGACCTTCTCGGCTGCGGCCTTGAACTCTCCCCAGGTCTTGGGGACTTCGATGCCGTACTTCTTGAACAGGTCGGTCCGGTAGTAGTACAGCTGCGGCGCGGCGTCGTAGGGGACGGTCCAGGTCCTGCCGCCGAAGGTCACCAGGTCCTGGAGCGGCTTCGGGAACTTCGACTTGACCGTTTCACCGGCGTACTTGGTCAGATCGATCAGGTTTCCCTGGCTCGCGAACTCCGGGACCATCTGGTACTCGATGGTCGCCACGTCGGGCGCGTTGCCCGCCTTCACCGCGTTGGCGAGCTTGCTGTAGCCCTCGGTGGCACTCGGGATCTCGGTGAACCTGACCTGGATGTCCTTGTGGGTCCTGTTGAACGCCTCGACGGTCGACTTGGCGCCGAGCGTCCAGGTCCAGTAGTCGATGGTCACCGGCTTGCCGCCCGAAGCGGCGTCGGTCGAGCCGCCGTCGCCGCCGCAGGCGGTGGCGGTGGCGAGCAGGCCCAGGGCTGCGACTGCGGCGGTGGCGGCTGTACGGAACAAACGTGAAGTGCGCGACATGGCACGGCTCCTACGAGACCTCGTACGGGAAGAGGCGGATGCAGGACATCTTTTGTGCGCACACGATCAGAGTCAAGAGCATTCGAGCAAGACAATCAAAACGATCGTCCAGCGATCAGGAATCGAGTGTTTTACCACCGCAGGACGAGCGGACCCTCAACTCCGGGAGCAGTTCGAGGTGTTGGCGCGGCGCCGGGGCCCGGCCGTCACGGCGTTCGGTCAGCCGCTGCAGCAGCAGCTTCGCGGCCAGTTCCCCCACGGAGCGCTTGGGCGGCGCGACGGCCGTCAGGGGCACGTCCGCGAGGCCGGCGACCTCGTCGTCGTAGGCGATGAGCGCGAGGTCGTCCGGGAGGCGGATGCCCCGGGCCTGGAGCTTCGGGACGAGCACGATCGCGTCCTCGTCGCTGTGCACGAGCGCGGCCGTGACCCCGCGTTTGCGTACCGCCTCCGTCAGATAGTCGACGGTGGCCTCGTAGTCCCCGTGCTCCCGGACCGTCGGAGCGCCCGTGTCGACTTCCAGGCCCAGTGACTGCACGGCCGCATGGAAACCGACGGAGATCTGGGTGGCGTGCGGACCCTCCTGCAGCACCGCGGTGATCCGGCGGTGCCCGAGCGACGCGAAGTGGCCGACGGCGACCGCGGCCCCGTGCGCCCGGTCCGTACGCACCCGGTCGAGCCCCGCCGCGGGGTTCCCGGCCGGTGCGGAGCGCTCGACCAGGACGGTGGGCACCTCGCAGTCGAGCAACCACTGCTCCTGGCCGGCGACGGGCACGCCGCCGAACCAGCTGGGCGCGACGAGCAGTCCCTCGGCACCGCCCGCGATCAGGTGCTCCGCCTGCACCGGGTCCTCGGTGTCGACGTATCCGGACATGCCGAGGACGAGCCGGCCGCCCTGGGCGCCGACGGCTTCGCGCGCACCGCGGACGATGTCCGCGAAGATGTAATTGGTGGTCGGGACGATCATTCCGATCACGGTGCCCTCGGCGGCGCCCTGCCGGGGCCCCGGTTCGGTGGCCGTGTCACCCGGCCAGACCACCGCGCCGTGCAGGCGGTGCACCCGGCCCTGCGCGGCGAGCGCCTCCACGTCACGCCTCAGGGTCACTGCGGAGACACCGAGTTCGGCGGCGAGTTCGGCGACCCGGAGGCTGCCGCGCTGCCGGACGAGTTCCAGTACCCGCTCATGACGCTGGTCGACGTGCAATCGCATGGGCTCCCCCTGGGGCAAGGCCGGACGGACGAACTACGGGCGAACGCGGAGCGTGATCCCGTCAGCTCACTGTACGCCCACAATCGTATCGATCGTTTACGCTCAACACGATCGCCGAGGCGTCTTCGCAGGCCGAGCTGCAGCCATGGGCAGCGCACCCGGGATCCCCCGGCACCGGCTCGCCACCTTTTCCTATAGCCCGCATCGTGGTCATACAAAGTGAAGAATGGGCATGAGGGGGTAAGACCACCTTCGGGGAGCGGAGAGGGCCTCGGTGGGTACGAGCGAGGAACCGGACGTATTGGCCGGGCAGCGCTTCGACATGGCGGACGCTGCGCCGGTGCTGCTCGACGCCCGGATGGCGGTGACGAGCTGGACCGCGGACGCCGAGCGGCTGCTCGGGTATCCCGCCGCGGAGGTCCTGGGCCGGTACGCCGCCGAGTTGCTGCTGCCCGAGGACGCCGCGCGCCTCCCCGAGCTGGCCCACCACTGCCGGGGCAACGGCGGCTGGGTGGGACTGCTCACCGCACGGCACCGCACCGGGCTTCCGATGCGGGTGATGGTGCGGGTCGTCCCGTTTGTCGGCGGTGACGGCCCGGCCCGCTGGGTGGCGCTGGTGGCGGATCTGGCCGGGGGCCCGGGCTGGGACATGAGCCGGTCGGTGCTGGAGCGGATGTCGGCGCGATCACCGGTAGGCATCGCGATCGTCGACACGGACCTGCGGTTCGTGTGGTCGAACGCCGCCCTCCAGCAGTTCGGCGGAGGCCCCGCACAGCAGCGGCTGGGACGACGACTCGCCGACGTGCAGCCCGGTCTGGACGCCGAGACCCTCGAAGAGCAGATGCGTCGCGTGCTGGAGAGCGGCGAGCCGGTGGTCGGCTACGAACACGTGGGCCGGGTACGGTCGGCGCCGCACCACGAGACGGCGCACGCCATGTCGTTCATCCGGCTGGAGGACGACCAGGGCCACCCGATCGGCGTGTACTACACGGTCCTTGACGTCACCGAGAGCTACCGCGCCCGTCGACGGCTCGCCCTGCTGGACCGTGCAGGGGAGCACATCGGCCGCAGCCTGGACGTGATGCAGACCGCGCAGGAGCTCGCCGACGTCGCCGTACCGGGCCTCGCCGACTTCGTCACCGTGGACCTGCTGGAATCCGTGCTCAGGGGCGCCGAACCGCCGTCCGGTCCGCTCGGCGACACGGAGGTGGTGCCGCTGCGGCGCGCGGGACACCGATCGGTGCGGGAGGGCGTTCCCGAGGCCGTCGTCGGCATCGGGGACGTGGCCGCGTATCTCGCCGGGTCGCCCCCGATCCGCTCGCTGGCCACCGGCGCCTCCTGGCGCGAGGCCCGGCTCGACCCGCTGGCCAAGGAGTGGGCCACCGATCTGCCCGGCGGGCGGACCGCCTCGTTCCTCGACCTCGGCCTGCACACCGTGATGATCGTGCCGATCCGTGCCCGCGGCACCACGCTGGGTGTGACCACGTTCTTCCGGCGCGATCGCCAGGACCCGTTCGACGAGGACGACCTCAACCTCGCCGAGGAGTTCGTGCGCCGGGCGGCACTGTGCGTGGACAACGCCCGCCGCTACACCCGCGAGCGCGACGCGGCCCTCGTCCTGCAGCGCAACCTGCTCCCGCACGGCTTCCCCGAGCAGGGCGCGGTGGAGGTCGCCGCCTGCTACCGGCCCGCCGACGAGCTGACGGGACTGGCCGGGGACTGGTTCGACGTCATCCCGCTGTCCGGAGCGCGAGTGGCCCTGGTGGTGGGCGAGGTCGCCGGGCACGGTATCGACGGCGCCGCCGCCATGGGACGCCTGCGCGCCGCCGTGCAGACCCTCGCCGACCTCGACCTGCCGCCCGAGGAGGTGCTCGCCCACCTCGACGACCTGGTCAGCCGCACGGCCCGGGAGGAGGGTGCCGGGGCGGACGCCCGCACCAGCGGCATGCAGGCGATGGGCGCGAGCTGTCTGTACGTCGTCTACGACCCCGTCAGCGGGCGGTGCACCATGGCCGGCGCGGGCCATCCCGCGCCGGCTGTCGTCGACCCCGACGGCACGGTCACGTTCGCCGAACTCCCGCCCGGACCGGCGCTCGGTGTGGGTGGTCTGCCCTTCGAGTCCCTCGAACTGTCCCTCGCCGAGGGCAGCGTGCTCGCGCTGCACACCGACGGACTCATCGCCACGCCCCGTACCGGACGCGACCCGGAGGCGGGCCGGGAGCGGCTGCGCCGGGCACTGGAGCAACGCGGTCGGCCGCTGGAGGGGCTGTGCCGCACGATCGTGGACGACCTGGTGCCGACGCGGCCGTACGACGACGTGGCGCTCCTGATGGCGCGCACCCGCCGGCTGGGCGCCGAGCGAGTCGCGACCTGGGAGCTGTCCCTCGACCCGGCCGTCGTCGCCGAGGCGCGCAAGTCGGCCACCCGGCAACTGGGCGAATGGGGCCTGGACGACCTCGCGTTCACCACCGAACTGGTCGTGAGCGAGCTCGTCACCAACGCCATCCGGCACGCCTGCGGGCCGATCCGGCTGCGTCTGATCACTGAGCAGGCCCTGATCTGCGAGGTCTCCGACGGCGGCGCCACCGCCCCCCACCTGCGCCACCCGAAGACCACCGACGAGGGCGGCCGCGGTCTGTTCCTCATCTCCCAGTTCACCCAGCGCTGGGGCACCCGGTACACCGCGGAGGGGAAGATCATCTGGGCCGAGCAGTCCCTCACGGAACCCCCGGTCTGAACGCGCACGGCGGCGACCCATTGGTACCCGGCTCGGACGCCGCCGCGCCGAGCACGGATGACGCGCCGAATCGACAAGGAACTCAGTTCCCTCTCAAATGCGCACTGAGTGCCACAGCATCCGTTCGGTGCTAGTTTCCCGTGCATGAACGAGGCATCCCGGCGCCGCGAGCCCGCCGACGCGACGAGCGCGAAGCCGCCGATGCGGGACGCGCTGGTCGCCGCGGCCTTTCAGCTCTTCCTGGAGCGCGGCTACGAGCAGACGACGGTCGACGACATCGTGTCGCTCGCGGGGGTCGGACGGCGATCGTTCTTCCGGTACTTCCCGTCCAAGGAGGACGTGGTCTTCCCCGACCACGAGCGCTGCCTCGCCGAGATGACGGCGTTCCTGAGCGACGGCGCCGACGCGGACGACCCGGTGCAGCGGGTCTGCGACGCCGCCCGGCTCGTCCTGCGCATGTACGCCGAGAACCCGACCTTCTCCGTACAGCGCTACCGCCTCACCAAGAAGGTCCCGGGCCTGCGCGCGTACGAGCTGTCGGTCGTCTGGCGTTACGAGCGCGCCCTCGCCGAGTATCTTCGCGGGCGTTTCGCCGGCCGGCGCGACGGCACCCTGCAGGCCGACGTGATCGCCGCGGCGGTGGTCGCCGCGCACAACAACGCCCTGCGCTCCTGGCTGCGCTCCGACGGACAGGGGGACGCGACGGCGCCGGTGGACCATGCGCTCGGATATGTGCGTACTACCTTCGGCGGCCCGCCGGGCGACGTGGCGGCACAGGAGCGGGAGGACGTGGTCGTCGTCGTCTCCCGGCGTGGTGCGCCGATGTGGCGCGTCGTCCAGGAGATCGAGTCCACGCTGGGCCGGGACTGAGCGTTTCCCGCCCTCTCCAGATTGAGGGTACCGAGTGCCTTTACGAGTGGCACTCAGTGCCATAGCCTGTGGTCGTGCACGGTGATCCGCGCACATCGGACTCCGGCCGAGCGCAGGGAGATGACCTCGTGTACCACCCAGGAATCGCGCTTCATCCGGGGATAGGCCCCGCGACGGACGTGCTCGACGCGGCCCCAGAGGAGCGCGCCGGGGACGCCGTCCTCTTCCAGCGCTGCCACTGGTGCGGCACCGCGATGTACCAGCGTCTGCTCTGCCCGGTCTGCGCGGGCAGTGACCTGCGGACCGAGGCGAGCGCCGGGACCGGCGTCGTACGGCACTCCACCGTGATCCACCGCAATACGCCGGCGGCACGCAATGTCTCCCTCATCGAGATGGCGGAGGGGTTCACCGTCCGGGGCCGGGTCATGGGCTCGCCCGCCACGATCCACAGCGGCGACCGCGTCCAACTCGCCACCGCCCAGGACCCGGTACGCAAGCAGCCGGTGTTCCAGCTCATCGAAGGCACCTACGGGAGCTGGAACTGACTTCACGCGCAGGCGCCCTCGAAGGGGGCGCGCAGGTCGGCGCATCGGGCGCGTGTCGGTCCTGGCGGGCATCTGCACCCGCTTGAGCACGTCGTAGCCGGTCATCCGCAACTCCACGACACCCGAGTGCAGTTC